>CAZZIY010000001.1:0-25520 GCA_964654525.1 uncultured Vampirovibrionales bacterium
GAACTGAAGGAAGTTCCCGCCTGATTTCCCTTATTGGCTTGCAGTATAGACACAGGCACCCCGTGCAGCAGAACTTGTTGCAAAAACCGAGCATCGTTGACCGTCAAGGATGACAGGACGAAGCGGGTATCATCCTCTGAGTCAAGATCCGTGAGTTTTTTAGGCTTGACGGTACTTTTGGAGGTGACTTTGGCTTGACTGTCCTCTGGATTGTCACTGTCTTCTGAAGCTTGATGGGCTCTTAGCTTCAAGGTTGTTTTGGATAGGGAGGATTCTGCTCCCTGTAGCCCAGATATGGTGTCTTTATGATCTTTTTCAGTCCCGTAGGATCGCAAATTCGAGGCAGTATTACTTTGAGACAGTCCCTTAAACATCTCCCAAAAAGAGAATTCTGCTAACGGATCGTCTAAAAATCCCTGTCCGTGGCCGGGATAGCCTTTGGCATAAACGCTTCCTCTTTGAATCCGAGGACTGGCGGCCGTAATTGTAGGGTCATATGATTCATTCATGAAGACTGGCCCTCCTGTGCATTGAACGCGACTTGTTCTTCTTCAGCCAAGGTCTCTATTTCTTCTCGTTCTAGTTCTTCTAGTTGGTTACGAAAAAACCGCTGAGAGGCTACCTCATCGAGACGTTTCAGATCGAGACGTTTCTCATCTTCTAGCCAGGCCTCGTAGGTTTTTTCTTTATGCTTTTCCAAAGCCTCTAATTCAGCTTCTGCCTTAATCAGCAGTTCTCGTTCGCGAGCCAAATGCTCTTTGGCCTCTTGCAGGTCAACATACAGCTGATCCAGGTCATGGTTCAGTCCGTGGATAAACTCATCGTGCATGCTCATCAACGTATGGGGAGACGACAACATATTTTGCCTCAAGAGTCGAATCTCATTCTTTTTCTCAGAAATGGATGTTTCGACAGCTTGCACACGGGCAACGGCTTCGATCACGAGGAGTTCTTGCTGTTTTTTCTTGCGCTCTCGAAGTTCGTAAACCTTCTGAAGACGGTAAATAAAGGGTGCCATAGCCATCTTTCATTTCAGAATGCTAATCAGTTTTCGACCCCCCGCAAGATAACTGAGCCAGATCGGCAAAAAGATCCCTCACATGCAGGAGCTCACATGCAGGAGAATGATTACTGTCGATCTCAGTGGGTGTCGGTAGTCACTGGGGCCAGTATTGCATCTTTCATCCCGTGGATAATTTTTTTATCCGCCGGGCAAGCTGTTGCCAGAACACCCACCAGGGTCGGTGATTCGGTCACAAAATAGTAAGGGCACAGCCGAGTTTTTGCAGAAAACGGGATAAAATTTTGCTCTCCTGCTTCTGCATCTATCTTTAACAAGCTTTCTGTTTTGGGTTTCTCAAAGCGCTGAAGCAGATAAGGGGTTTTCCCGTAGCTGGCCAAAGCCATCTCCACTGTCTCAGCCCAGGCTTCTTGTGATTCGTCGTGTCCAATCGTCACACCTTTACTTCCCCAGGCCAAGGGCGAAAAGCCAGAGGGTTTTATCACCAGGTGCCGCTCTTTTTGGGTGGCTTTCTTCAAAGCCCTAAAATCCTGTAAGGCGTGATTTTGAATGGTTAAACCGGGAATCACCGCTTGGGGAGGCAGGGGGCGGGGATCCAAAATCCAGCCTTCAGGAATCAACGCTCTTAAGGCATCTAGGTCCTGCTGAGAAATCCGCTTAAGCCACTCCCCTTGCAGTGCAGGATGATGAATGAGGCTTAACCAGGCTTTCTCTTCATAAACTGGCTTAAAGGGCGGGGTACAAACCACCCATCGTTTTTTCAGGGCATATTGCAGCAGATCCATGCCCGGTATATTGGCCAGGTCAAATAATTCAAAAAACCGATAAATCATATCAATAGGGATTTCCGACCCGTCTTCTTCAAACACCAACTTATCCCGAACCAGCCTGAGCTGTTTGGGATGGACCAAGAAGATGGCGGGATAGTTCTGTTGAATGGTGTTGACCAACCACTGCATCTCATGCCGGTAATCGGCAGCTTCATCGGAAATGATCAAAGCAATAACCGGGTCCTTACCGGTTTGCGCTTCCGGCGCTTCACGCCTGTAGAAAGCTTTCAACATCTCCAAAAAATCGTCTGGAATCGTCTTGTTCTGGAGGACAGAAAATCCACTGGCTTGATAGGCTTGATTTAAGGCCGCAGTAAAACCAATACCACCAGGCACAGCATCGATTTCGCACAGAGCAAAGCCGGTTTCAGTGACTAACAAATCGGGACGAATCACAAGAGGAGACTGTGATTTCCAGCGTTTCATCATTGAAAACTGTTTGAGATGCTCTGGTTTCCCTTGATCAATTAAGGCAGACACCCAATTGGGCGCTTTATCTTCCAAACTGTCTCGATACAAGCTTTCACACGTGGGTAACCACCGGTGCAACAGTTGCCCAATCTGACTCAGTTGCTGATGCTGTTCTTTAGAAAGAAAATAAGGTTGGGGCGATAGCTCCCAACCCACTGTGTTTGAATCTTCTGCGCCATAAAGCGCTTTTTTGGGAAGGTACGCTGGATCTAGAACCAACGCGGTCTCATCTTGTGCTGTCTCATCTTGAAGGTAGGGCATTTTGATATAGTCTTCCAAATAAGATTGACCCAGGGGGGTTCCAACTCAGTCCACACTATACTAAACTCAATGACATGATGACACAGTGAGGTCAATCGAGACGAGAGCTATCGATGTTTTTTAAGAAGAAAGTAACCCCTTCCGGTGAGGCCGTCTCTCCTGAGTCTTTACAAGAAGACTCAGACGTAAAAGCACCCGGAAAAAAGCCTGGGCTTTCTGCCAAACCAAAAGCAAGTAACAAGGGCTATTTATTTGGCAACCAGGTTGGCAGTGAGCCAGCTCCCGTTGATTTCGGATTTGGTTCAATCGGTATACCTGCTGAATCGGCACCCAAAACTGAGGCCTCTCTGAATATAGAGACTAATTACAATCAGCCAATTGATGAAAGCCTTTTTATTCCAGAACCAGCTATTGAGGAACAGGCCTTCAATACTGAACCCGAAAACTGGCTGGCACCAGAGTTGAATCAGGGAGTCCCCGTCTTTGAGCCAGAAATGCCTGATTCACTGCCCGAAACAATTTTAGAACAGTATTCAGAGCCTTATTCAGAGCCAAACTCATTCGTATCAGAGGCCATTCTGCCTGAGCCCATTTTAGAAGAACCCACGCCACTGGAGAGTCCACAACTAGAGATGCAACCAGTAGACGAGTCCACTTTTGAAAATGAGCCGCTTAGCCCAAGCATTCCTGAATTTCCTACTTCTGGGTCGTTCGATGGACTTGAAACAATGGACATCCCTGTGATGCCGGTTATGCCTTTACCTGAAAATGAGCCCCTGAAAAATGATTCGATTCTGGTAAATGAGTCTACCAGCGAACCCGTGATGCTTGCAGAACCCGAAGTATTTCCCCTCGATATGACACTGGAGTCCAGTGCTTTAGATATTCCAGATATCTCTCAATCCAAGCAGTGGGATGTGGCGAGCACTCTGGATAACGACGTCTTTCCCGCTACAGGCTTACCAACTTTTGATGTTTCCTCCGGTTTTTCGGAAAACAATGGGCCGGAATTGGATAATTTTGGCGTTCCTCTCGATCAAAACCCTCAAATTCAAAGCGCTGTGGATGATTTCTGGACACATATGGCACCAGGGTTTGATGACGCCATGAGCTCGCTGGAGCCTGAGCAGCCACTACTGAATGAACCTAACATCCTTGATATGCCGCAGCTAAGCGACGATCCTAATATCATCCAACAGGTTCAAGAGCAGGTTGCCTCCGTGTTAGACGCCGATGAAATTGAAGACGTAATGCCTTACCAAGGGCAAGCGTTCTATAAGCCAGTAGAAGATCCTGATTTTATGGGGTTGCCTACGTTTGAACTCCCTGAAATGCCTTTGCAGTGGGAAGAGAATGCTACTGGTCCAGAATTTCCAAATACTGGGTCTGAGGGCTCACAATCTTCCCCCGCCTTTGCAGATACCGTATCCCACACCACTGTGGCATCTTTCTCCTCATTGGATTTTGCTACGGCAGCCGAAACTATCTCTCTAGAAGCCATTACCGACGACTCTGACTTTCTGCCAGAAGCCAGCTACACAGAAGCCATGACCTCTTACGGGCTCGATCCTGTGGCTTCTAATGGGCCTTCTGGTGAAGACCCTACCGGTAATTTGGATATGCTACGTCCTCTGGACGATAGTTTTACAGACGAAAGTTGGGCCTTTTCCCAAGAAACGCCCGTCCTGCCGCCAGAACTGGACCACCCAAAAAACTGGATTACTGAGACCGAAGAGGAATCACCTGGACCTTCACTGGAACTAAGCTCACTACAAGTGAACCTGTCTGAAGAGGACTTAGAGAAACTTCAGCTATCTCAACTCCAGACTGTACCGGAAAGACAAAAAGCCTACGACCCAGAAACAGCAATTGGAGTGAGTCATACAGATTTAGATAAAAAAAATACTCACCCCAGCCAATATCAACTGGACGAGTCCACCCTATTGATGGTGACACCGGTGAACGGACTGTGGTTACTAATGGCCGCACTCTCAAAGCGAGATAAAGACGGTACAACCCCTGATATGACTGTGTTAAAAGTTTTTAACACAAACCCTTTAGACGATCCTGATGCTGAAATACAGGCCACCAAACAACGTTTTGGTGGAGAAACTCAGTTATATCTTCTGCAGATAGGCAAATGGCGTGCAGTCATTGGCCGAGATCCCCACAAGATTGAACTGCGCTCTGAAGTCACCGACTAATGCTTGAGAAACGCAATAAAGCTAAACATCAAGAAACTCAACCCGCCCAAATACTGGCGAGCACATTGGCACAGCGAGTCCAAGAAGCTCGGCTACACCGCGGCTTTTCTCTGGCGGTACTGGCGGATAAAACGGGTCTTGCTGTCGAGCAAATCGAAGACATTGAATCCGGGCTGGTCTCTTTTTTATCTACCACGGTCCGACAACGTCTGGCTCGAGGATTGAGACTAAAACCTTCACAGCTATTTGAAGTGGAAATAAGACCCGCTTCAGAAAGAGACCAAGAAACGAGTGAAGAGGAAGATAACCTATCTCTGACTGAGACTGAACGGTTCTGGTTCTCATATATTCCACAAAAGCCGGAGACCTGCATCTGCCCCCGCTGCGGAGAACGGGTGATTATTACCCGATTTGAGCGGTGGGATTTAGACCATCACCTCCTCTGGGTTGATAAGGCCCACTGCTCAGTCTGCCTTTTTAGAACTGAAAAAGAGCATTAAGGGCTGGCGACATTTTTAGGTAAATCTTCAAATACCCTAAATCTCATCTGCCTAAATCTCATCTGAATGATGTATTTAGTTTTAGGGGGTGTTTTTCGATAGGTTGAACAGGGGCGCAATGCGACCCCTCTTTCTCTCCGTTACCACCATGACACACATAACTTGAGCCTTTATCTCTCTCAAAGGCTCATTTTTTTTGACTAATTAAGTCAATGTATTTCAGTCAAAGTGCAACCACTGAGACATGTTGACAAAAAAACCGCCAATCCAGGTGATAGCAATTAGGCTGAAAGCAAAGGGAAGTGTTAGCAAAACCAGCACCCGATCAGCAGCGAGTCTATAGGTTGTTCCAACGGCCAAAGCAAACAGCAAGACTGTCCAAAGCCATACTAATAGACCAGAAACCGCCGCAAGAACCATCCCTACGACCCCCAAGGCGAATTTTAACAAAACGATAGGGGCCATTAAAAACCATGGCAGTGTGGACAGGGCTGATAACACCAAAAACAACTTAAATTCACTTTTTCCTCGGTAAACCCGGCTTAATAGCCCCAGCACCCCGGCCATAAACAGCCAGATGAAGACCCCCAGGTTGGCGTAAAAGGGTATTTCCAAGAGTAAAAAACCCAAATTATGCCCTTCTCCTCGAAGGTTAAAGGCCAGAAGAGGTTCTATTGCAGAGACAAGAACAATAAGAATCAGGCCCAGTATCACCCAGCGGTTGGGGATACTCTCAAATTCAGCCAGTTTTCTAAAAAGCGAAATTGGCTGAAATAGCCCCCCGTAGATGATGTCCAGAAAATTAAGGTCGTCTAAATCTGCAGACATTATTCAAGCACCCAAAGTGGCTGATTTGGGAATTGAAGCGTTAATGGGAGGCGTCCTCCCGTGAGAGATTGCAGGGCTTGCCTGGAGGGATTGTCTGAGCGAACGCCTTGAATCAATGATGTTACAGAAGAAGAAGTAAGCCCTAACAGTGAAAGGAGGGACTCTTCATTGTCAAATTCTTCGAGAGGCAGCCGTTTGTCCCTATCCTTGATATGGAAGCGTTCTTTAACCAGGTTATCTAACAAAGTATAGGCCGCATCCTGATCACCCAACTCATCCACCAGGCCCACTTGCTTGGCTTTTTCTCCAACCACTACCCTGCCATCAGCAATGGCCGTTATTTTTTTGATCAAATCTGCTTTTTGTTTAGGGTCGGTGACAAAGCGAGTCCGCCCGGCCAAGACAGCATTGAGGAATTGCCGGTAACTGGTGTTGATCAAGTCTTGCAGGAGGGCTTTATCCTCTGTGGTTGGTTCTCGGTAGGGACTCAAAATATCTTTGAACTTCCCGCTCTTGAAGGTAAATGCTTTTACCCCCAGTTTATCAGTGAGAAAGCCTTTAACGTTGAGTGTTGACATAATAACCCCAATAGATGCAGTGAGTGTGCCAGGATTCGCCACAATTTTATCCGCCGCACAAGCTGTGTAATAACCACCACTGGCAGCGACATCTCCCATATACACCACGATGGGTTTTTTCTTGCTCACCCGCTGGACAGCACCGTTGAGTTCTTGGCTCATCCCCACTGTCCCGCCAGGAGAATCAATCTTGAGCAACACGCCCTTAATGGAATCTTCTTTGGCCGCCTTATCCAGGGCCTTGCGGGCTGACATCGCATTGGACTCTGACGAAAATATTGAATCTGTGTTTGCTTCCATCATGATGGGTCCCGTAAGCTCAATCAGCAGCAGTGTGTCACGATGGATCACTTTGGTGGGACCAAAAGCAGCAGAAAACCCCTGGCCTGAAGAATCCTTGGTGTTGGCATCATCTGGGTGAGTTAAGGGAGTCAGCACCGCGTTATACAAGCCCAATAAGAGCGCAGCAAAAGAAATCCCGAGAAGCCCTAAGGCGATATTACGAGAGCCTGGTATTTGGGTCTGCATTGGCACGGATCCTTATCTACTGAAATGGTGTGGATAAACGGCACCCTTCCATCTTAACACTCTCTACTGTAACCCTCTTTGCAAGATCCCCTATCAATTTCATACCGTAAAACGATCGAAGCCTACAAAACCGAACATTTATCCGGTTCAACGGCTAAAAACTTCCGTAAACTATCAATAAAAGCTTCTCAATTTTGACTTACAGGCCAAAAGGACATACGCCATGATCGCCATCCTGCACAGTGCCTCCATTCATGGCATTGAAGCCAATACCATTAGGGTCGAAACAGACCTAAGTGCCGGCATTCCTGGGCTCACTATCGTGGGTTTACCGGATACAGCTGTCAATGAATCCAAAGAGCGGATTAAGGCAGCCATTAAAAACAGTGGTTATTCCTTTCCACTAAAAAAAGTGGTCATTAATTTAGCACCTGCCGATGTCAGAAAAGAGGGCAGTGGCTTTGATCTCCCGATGAGTCTGGGGATTTTAATTGCCTCTGAAGCGCTACAACCGACTCCGTTTTTAGAAAGCGCCTGTTTTATCGGAGAGCTTTCTCTAGAAGGTTCTCTTCGCAGAGTCAACGGAATTCTTTCGATGGCGATTACGGCCCGAGAAAAGGGATTTCAGTCAATCGTTGTCCCTTTCGATAATGTAGCAGAGGCCAGTCTGGTAGAAGGCATTGACGTTTACGGACTCAATCACTTGGGTGAACTACCTCTGTTTTTGGTTCATCCTCATTCTTTTATTGCAGATACAGCCAAGCTGCGGGCCTCATGGCTATCTCAACTTTCACAAAAGCAAGAAAAATCAACCCTGATAGATTTCTCAGACATTAAAGGACAACATCAGGCCAAACGCGTGTTAGAAATTGCTGCCGCAGGGGGGCATAACACATTGATGATTGGCCCTCCAGGCAGTGGTAAATCTATGCTGAGCAAAGCGTTTGCAGGTATTCTGCCTCCGCTGAGTGAACAAGAAATGCTCGATGTGAGTAGAATTTACAGCGCAGCAGGACACCTGAGCAAGCAACAACCCTTAATCACGGATCGACCGTTTCGCTCTCCCCACCACTCTGCTTCAGCGGCAGGGCTGGTGGGTGGTGGCAACCCACCCAAGCCAGGAGAAATCACCTTGGCCCACCGTGGGGTTTTATTCTTGGATGAATTTGTGGAATTTAACCGCCACGCAATGGAAGTTCTGCGCCAGCCCCTCGAAGACGGAGTCATCACCATCAGCCGGGCGCATCAAAGTCACACATTCCCGGCTCGTTTTACCCTGGTGGCCGCTCTCAACCCATGCCCGTGCGGGTACAGGGGAGACTCTGTTAAAGCGTGTCAATGTAGTGACACCCTGGTTCAGCGCTATTTATCAAAACTTTCTGGCCCCTTGCTAGACCGGATCGACCTCCATTTAGAAGTCCCCAGACTTTCTGCCGAAGCCTTACTCCGGCGCGATGTGTCTGAGACACCCACGGAAAGTTCACTGACGATCCGCTCTCGGGTGATTCAGGCACGCGAAATACAGCGTAATCGTTTTGAGTTGCTGCCGACACCCCAAGGGAGTCATCGACCTGTCACCAATGCTGATTTAAGTGCCCGTGAGCTTCGCTTACTGTGTCCACTGAGTGAAAACGCTCAGGAATATCTGTTTAAAGCAATGAAACGCCTTAACTGGAGCGCAAGGGCCTTCGACAGAATACTGAGGGTTGCCCGAACCATTGCCGATCTGGCCGCCTGCCAAGCAATTGAGATTCCGCATCTGGCAGAAGCATTACAATACCGGTACTTGGACCGACAGACAAATCATCACCATAGCACGGTGGCCTAGCAACTCAATATAATTCACGACACTTGTACTATAATAACGAGCCATGTCGTACACAGAAAATACCGATGTCCTCGTGATTGGTGCCGGCCATGCCGGTATTGAGGCAGCCATGGCGGCTGCCAAACTGGGTTGCCGAACCATCCTGATCACACTTAACTTAGACACGATTGGCCAAATGAGCTGTAACCCAGCCATTGGAGGTCCAGCCAAAAGCCAATTGGTGAAAGAAGTGGATGCATTGGGTGGTGTGATGGGGATCTGTGCCGATGCGACCTACCTCCAACTTAAAACCTTAAATGCCAGTAAAGGCCCCGCCGTCCACGCCCTTCGCGCGCAATCTGACAAAGCAGAGTACCGGGATTTTGCCCGCCAACTGGTGGAGACCCAACCCAACCTAAAACTCCGTCAGACGATGGTCACACAAATCCTCACTGAAGGTGACGAGCAACGTTTTGTGGGCGTTGTTGATAATTTAGGGATTACATATAAAGCGCATTCACTGGTAATCACTACGGGTACATTTTTAAACGGCCGCCTGTGGGTGGGAGAAACCAGTATGGGCGGAGGACGCCCCGGAGAATCAGCATCTACAGGTATTACCGGTTGCTTAACGCAATTAGGGCTGATTACTGGCAGGCTGAAAACCGGCACCCCGCCCAGGTTGGACGGCCGAAGCATTGATTACACCGGCTTAGAAATCCACCCAGGCGACAGCACATTGAGTTTTTTTTCCTTCTTGCCGGAGCGACCCAAACGAGAACAGCTTCCCTGTCACCTGACCAGGACCAACGCCAAGACGCACCAATTGATTTTGGATAATCTACATCGCTCTCCTATGTTTCGTGGACTGATGGAGGGCACTGGCCCCCGCTATTGCCCCTCCATCGAAGATAAGGTCCATCGTTTTTCGGATAAAGAGAGCCATCACCTGTTTATTGAGCCCGAGGGGCGAAAAACCTACGAAGTTTACCTGCAGGGGTTTTCCACATGTCTTCCTGTGGATATCCAAGCCCAGATGGTACGCACACTGCCTGGCTTAGAAAAGGCAGACATGCTCCGCCCGGCTTGTGCAGTTGAGTACGATTATTTTCCAGCCTACCAGCTAGATGAGACCTTGATGGTTAAAAAAATCCCCGGCGTGTTCCTGGCCGGGCAGATCAATGGAACCAGTGGCTACGAAGAAGCAGCTGCTCAAGGCCTGATCGCAGGCATTAATGCCGCTAAATACTGCAATAATAGCTATCAGCCCTTGGTTCTTAGCAGAGAATCGTCTTACATAGGCACCCTCATTGACGATCTGATCACCAAGGAAATTACTGAACCCTATCGAATGCTCACCTCAAGAAGTGAGCACCGCCTATTACTTCGGCAAGACAATGCCGATCAGCGGCTCACCCCCATTGGCAGAACGATTGGACTGGTGGATGAAACCCGCTTCCAGGTCTTTGCGTCCAAACAAAAACGGATTGAAGAAGAGATAGCCCGTCTGAAACAAACCAAGCTGCCCCCCAGCCACTTCCAAGAGGTGGGAGAATCTTTTTCTGAGGCCACCAGCCTCTACGATCTATTAAAGCGTCCTGCCATTCATTACAGCACGCTGGCAGCCTATGATTCTGAAACCGCTCGCTTACTCCATGAAGACAACGAAGTCCGTCAAACTGTGGAGACAGACATCAAGTATGCCGGCTATATTCACCGGCAAGCGCAGCATATTGCTCGAATGAGCAAATCAGAGCAGTTGAAAATTCCAGAGTCTCTTGATTACCAAGCCATTCCGCAACTTTCACTGGAAGCTCGGGAAAAACTCAGTCAATTTCGCCCCTCTCATCTGGGCCAAGCCAGTAAAATCAGCGGGATAACCCCCGCCGATCTCAGTGTGCTACAAGTGTTAATTACGGCTGCGGCCCGCAAAGCCGAGGCAAAATCACCCGTTTAATCCTGTCTTTGCCAACTCGTTCATGTCTTGCTGCATCTCTTGGAGCCCGCGTAGCAGAGTCATAACACATTGAACTTGCTCAGCCCCGTCCATGCCCAGGTGTTTAATAATCAACGTTGGTTGGTACTGAGAATTGGAAGACACAGGAGGCAGCCAGCGGGTTT
Organism: uncultured Vampirovibrionales bacterium; assembly: GCA_964654525.1. Classification (GTDB taxonomy): domain Bacteria; phylum Cyanobacteriota; class Vampirovibrionia; order Vampirovibrionales; family Vampirovibrionaceae; genus JAIEMW01. Next base: position 11,150 of record CAZZIY010000001.1, read on the forward strand.
TACGTCCCAACTCATCTGGCAGACGTTTTTGAAGAGCCATCCACTCTTGTAAGCCAAACGGAATTTGAATGCGCAGATATTGATCATCTGCCCGTACACTGCTGATGGATAATTCTGTGGCCAGAACACGCAGTCGGACCAATTCCACCAATTGTTTGGTCTGCCACGGAATCTCTCCAAAACGGTCCTGCCATTCTGCCTGGATAATTTCCAAGGCCCGGTCACTGTGAACACCCGCTAAGCGCTTATACTCGCTCAACTTCACATCGCGGTCTCCCACCCATTCATCGGGTATAAAGGCGGTGACATTCAGATCGATCACCGCAGGTTCGCTTTGCTTGCTCGAAATTCCTTGTAATTCCTGCAGTGCCTCTTCAAGCATCTGGCAATACATATCAAACCCAACAGAAACCATATGCCCATGCTGTTCAGAGCCTAAAATATTGCCCACACCACGAATCTCAAGATCTCGTAGTGCAATTTGATACCCGCTGCCGAGAGTCGTAAATTCTCGGATGGCCCGTAGCCTTTCTTTACCGTCTTCACTTAGCATTCGTTCAGGATCATAATAGCAATAGGCGTGGGCCTGGATATTGCTTCGTCCCACACGACCCCGAAGTTGGTAGAGTTGTGCCAGACCAAAACGGTCAGCCCTGTCAATAATAATGGTGTTGGCATTGGGGATGTCTAAACCACTTTCAATAATGGTGGTACACACCAACACGTCATACTGCTTTTGAGCAAAATCCAGCATCTTGCCTTCCAGCTCATCCCCACTCATCTGGCCGTGTGCCAGCTCAAAACGGACCTCGGGCACTAACTGCCTCAACTCTTCGGTCATCGCATGGATGGTCTGCACCCGGTTATGAACAAAATAGACTTGGCCTCCGCGGTCAATCTCATTGAGAATGGCCATCCGAATTTGTGCTGGGTTATAGGGCCCCACGAAGGTTTGAATCGGCGAGCGGTTCAGGGGAGGGGTATGAATTAAGCTCATATCCCGTACCCCGGATAGAGACATATAAAGTGTTCTGGGAATAGGCGTAGCTGATAACGTCAAAACGTCCACTTCAGCTCGCATTTGCTTAATTTTTTCCTTGTGAGAGACCCCAAAACGGTGCTCTTCATCAATCACCAGTAAGCCCAAATTTTTGTACTGCACATCCTTTTGTAACAGTCGATGAGTCCCCACCACCACATCACATTCGCCCATCACCAAGCGTTTAATCACTTCTTTTTGTTCTTTGGCAGAACGAAAACGAGACAAAAGTCCGACTTTTACGGGGTAAGGTTGAAACCGTTCACACAGCGTATTGAAGTGTTGCTGCGCCAAAATAGTGGTGGGCACTAGCACAGCTACTTGTTTTCCGGAGAGAACTGCTTTAAAGATCCCCCGCAGCGCCACCTCTGTTTTACCAAAGCCAACGTCACCGCATATCAGCCTGTCCATCGGCTTCTCAGATCCCATATCCCCTTTCATATCAAGAATGGCCTGCCATTGATCAGGCGTTTCGGTATAAGGAAAAGCCTCTTCCATTTCCACTTGCCAAGGTGTATCAGGGTCAAAGCGAATCCCCGCAATTTTAGACCTCTTGGCGTAGAGCTTCATCAAATCTTGGGCAATAAAGGCAACAGATTTTTTGACCTTGCCTTTCACTTTAGACCATTCAATCCCGCCCATTTTGCTCAACTTGGGCGGCTTATCGCCGGCACCCCGGTATCGAGACAGTAAATTTACCTGGTCGACAGGGACGTGTAAACGGTCGCTGCCTGAGTACTGAATGGTGAGGTACTCTCGGCGTTCCCCGTCCATCTCGATTTGGGCCAGTTCGATAAATTGCCCCACTCCGTGCTTGATGTGAACGATATAATCTCCACGCCGCAGATCGTTGATTGAATTAATCACATCAATATCATCACGACGTCCGGTGGCTTGTTTTTGAATCAACTGCTTCTTGAGTTTTCGGCCAAAAAGTTCCCCGTCCCCAAAGTGGGCCAGGCGCATTTCAGGTAACAAAAAGCCGTCTTGAACCCCTTGCTTACTGATGATCACATCTTGCTCATGCCAACTGGCATCGTCTGGACTTAAGCCTTCTTCTGGCCAATAAAACGCCGGAAGATCATTCTCCTTGCAGTGATCCAGCACCCGTTGCGGGTGATCCGTGGTGATCCAGATACGCCAGAGGTCTTTTCTCAAGGCAGCGAGTGAGGCCATGGCTCTTGGGAGATCGGCCTTAAAAGATTCTGGAGCCTGGTGAACCAAGTGAGCCAGAGACATTCGCGTCGGCTGTTCTGGATCATTGGGCGTTTTTTCAGGGGGCGTTTTTTCAGGGCTCGTTTTTTCTTGGTCTGTTTTCTTGCCCCGCATGGCTTCAGATCCCAACAGGCCCTCAACACTGGTTTCCATCGGAAACGTTTCTAAGTACAGCCGGTGAGGCACTTTTTGCCTCAGCAGGGACAAGGCCTCTGCATCAGAAAGGTGATAGCGCATGCCGATGTCCAGGAGTCTACCCTTATGGACGCCTTCTTCCCATTGGCGTTGGAGTCGATCACTGAGCCCCCCCAGGTGGTTGGTCAAAACCAGCCAATCGTCCACCACTGCAATGGCATCTGAGGGCAAGTAGTCCAGCAAAGTGGGATAGAACTCACTGTGATTTTCTGGCGTGATAGCCTGCAGTAGAGGAGCGTAGTACTCCATCCCGTCCGGCAAAAAACTCTGATCTAAAGCTTGAAATTGGCTTTCCAGGGTACTTGCAAGCCCTTCACTATCAATGGTTGAAAGTGTTGGCTTTTGGCGCTCATACGCTTGAGTCATCGATTTTTTCAGCGTGATCTTGTTCTCATCAGTGAGAATTAAGCCAGTGCGAGGAATGGCGACACAGGCACCCACGGTATCTATCGAACGCTGATTCTCCACATCAATCAGCCGCATACTTTCTAGCGTATCACCAAAAAATTCCATCCTCACTGCTTGGCCGTTGACAGGATAGAGATCGAAAATATCCCCACGGCTACTAAACTCCCCAGGTTCCATGACCAAACTGGTCTTGATATACCCCAGAGACAAGCATTGCTGAACCAACTGTTCTGGCGTCAAAGACTGTCCGACCGACAGATGGATCGCTTCACGGTCGAGAAAACCTAGTGAGCTATGCCTTAGCAATAAGTTTTTAGGAGAAACAATCAAAATAAAGCGTTCTTGCCGCTTCAACCGGGTGAGAATTCGGTATTGATCTCGAAGCGAGATCACTGAGGTGATTGAGAGATCATAGGGGGTATAATCTTCCGTAGGGTAGGCTTCTACTAAACTCCCCGTAACAGCACCCGAGCTATCAGGCAGAAGTTGGTTTAACTCATACCGATATTTTTGGACATGCTGAGGCTCAGAACAAAGCAAAATAATTGGCCTGCGGGTATGCTGCAGCAAACTGGCCAAAATAAGGGACTTGAGAGAAGGGTTGGACAGGTTATCCAAGTGGCATTCAAAGGCTTTGCCTTGCACAGATTCGCGTAAGAACCGGTTAGCCAGCTCAACAAACCACTCATGATGTGAGAAGCTCTGTAATAACTGGTTTACAGCCAAGGTTTTATTTTGATTCACGATTTTATTTTGATTCTCCGTGCTGCTTCACCTGAAGTCCCAACTTTTGAGCAGTCCCGGCCTTCAGTTCAATCACCATATCGACTGGACTCTCCGATGAATAGACAGGACAAGGGGACTCTCTGCAAGGCGGGGCACTGGCCTGTATTTTTTGTATGGCCCCGTCTCGCAAAAATACGATATCCAAAGGCATCAAGCACTCTTTCATCCAAAAGTGCACCACTTGAGGAGGGGTAAAACGAAACACCATGCCCCCGCGGTCCGGAAGTTCAGCACGGTGCATCAAACCGAGTTTATAAGCTTCAGGAGTTTGGGGCACTTCCAAGTCAAAGCGCACCCCAGCCAATGTCATTGACTGTATGACCGGCTGCTTAACACGAGCTTCTGCAAAGCCGCTGACAACTCCGTAAACCGTCCCTAGTCCGGTTAGAAGGCATATAAACACCCTCCCTAATATCAACCCCTGTCTTTGTACAATAGGCATGGGTGCTAGTTGCCTCGCACCAATTGGTGGACGACTTCCGTAATCTGCTGGAGTTCATCGACGTAAATAAATTCACCCAGACTATGGGAAAAGTGAAAGCCCATCCCCAAAACAACAGAGGGAATCCCGATTTGATTCAAAATATGAGCATCAGAACCAATATTCATTGAACGCAGTGAACTGGGGATTTGATGGATCGTGAAAACCGTTTGGGCCTTTTTCACAGAAATATGATCCGCAGCAACAGAAAAGGCATCATAACGCCGAATCGGTTCAAAAGTGATGTTACCTCCAGGGAAACTGGCATTGACCTGCTGACAAATCTCTTGATACTCCTGGAGAAGCGCTTGCAGGGGCGCTTCTTGGTGAGTCCGGATTTCTCCCCTGATTTTGGCAAAATCTGCCACCACATTGGTGGCCTTGCCGCCTTCGATGGTTCCCACATTGGCGGTTAATTCGGGACCCAAACGACCTTGCGGCAAACGTGCACAAACGGCTGCCATCATTTGTATCGCACTGAGCCCTGCTTCTGGTGAGATACCCGCGTGAGCTGCTCGTCCGTGACACTCAATCACAAAGTGATATTGCGTTGGTCCGGCCGTAAAAATATCACCCGCAGAGCCTTCGCCGTCTAAAACGTAGGCATAATCTGCCTTTAGTTGCTTTCTATCCAAGGCTTTAGCACCCAACAGACCCACTTCTTCCTGGGTAGAAAAAAGCAGCTCAAGGGGATGATTGCTGGGCGGAGGGTTATTGCTGGAGAGATTATTTTCTGAGTTTGGATGGCTTAGGCGCGACACCACCTCTAGAATCACCGCCATTCCTGACTTATCATCAGCCCCTAGGATGGTTTTGCCAGCGGATCGAATGACAGGCCTTCCTTCTGCAGCGTCCTGCACGGGTTGAATCCCATGACAGGGAGGCACACTGTCCATATGAGCTGAAAGTAATAGGGTAGCTTTACCCGGGTCTCCTGGCACACGTACCAGTAAGTTTCCGGCTGCATCAATGATTTGATCATTCAGACCAAGTTTGGCCAGATTGCTCGCCAAAAAATCTCGAATGACGGCTTCTCCCCCCGAGGGATTATCAATCGGGGCAAGCTGCATAAAACGATCGACGACGGGCGCTGACACGAAAGAGAACCTTAGCAAAACGTCATGTGTTGTCTCTTTATTGTAGCCCAAGCCAGAATGGACTTCCCGTCAGCTCAGGGCTGAGGCCGCCGAGATCGCTTTCGTTGAGGCAGGAAGATCATTTGCCCGCCTGGCTCTTCGTCGCGAACCCACTCTGTCCCACCCGATTGCGCCAGACGGAATCCGGAATTATCCTCATAGGCCACCAAGAGGCTTTGCGGATTCAAGATCACGCTGACTTCGGGGATTACCGTAATCGGATTAAATTCCCCTTCAAATTCTTCATCCTGCTCGCGGCGGTAGACCACCAAAGAGACCACATCGACCACTTGTGTGGCAAACTTACTCAGGGTACTATCCGGCACAGTGGCCATCATTGTGTAGGCCCGTCTCAGCATGGGGGTGGGATCGTACCATCGATCACGACGGACGGCATTATACAGCCCGAGAACCCGGGATGCACCTAGGCTGTTAACTTGCCCGCGGCGGGTTCTGCGAAAGTACTCTATACAATCTATCAGATGTTTGGATATCATTTGCTGCACCTGGGGCGGCAAATCTTGGGTCATTTGAATGGCCTTGCCCAAGTTAGCTACTTGGTCATACCAACGGCGTCCACCGCCAGGAAGCCCAACACTATTAAAACGACCTGAATCAAAGCTCATCTACAATTTCCCATAGGTACGTATAAAACGTTGTACTGTTTATATCGACACAACCCTTAAGTCTCTTTATTTTTACCGATAAATCCGCTCACTCATTGGTTTTTAAGAGAAGGTTTATAATGTCGTTACAGCACGTGACCTTGTTTTTTAAACTTTAGCTAATTTTAGACAGAAGTCAAGCGTTCCATCACGCTACGTAATATACGTAGTGCGGTGTCAATCTGGGGTTGGGTGATCACCAGGGGCGGACAGAATCGAATGGTATTTTCCCCGCACCCTAAAATCAGCAAGCCCTCATAAAAACAGGCATCTACAATGTCGTCTCTCAGCTTTGCGGCCTTCTCTCGGGTTTGACGAGAGGTGACCAACTCCATCCCAATCATCAGACCGAACCCGCGTACATCCCCAATCACGTCAAAATCCTGTTGTAACGTCTTCAAGCCTTGCATCAGATAGTCGCCTTGAGTCTGAGCATTTTCCAAAAGCCCTCTTTCAAGCAGATCCAGCGTTTTGAGTGAGGCTGCACAGGCCACAGGATTACCACCAAACGTTGTGGCATGAGTGCCCGGCTCCCAGGTCATGATATGTTCTTTGGCAATAATAGCCCCCAGCGGCATACCAGAAGCCAGACCCTTGGCACTGGTGATAATATCGGGCTCAAAGCCTTCAAAATGCTGAGATGCCCACATTTTACCCGTACGCCCTACACCCGATTGAACCTCATCGGCAATCACCAGAATGCCGTAGTGATGGGCAAGTTCCTGTAAAGCAGGTAGGAAGTTTGGAGGCGGCACCACGTATCCCCCTTCTCCTTGAACTGGTTCCACCAAGAAGGCAGCCACTTCTTCCGGCGGGGTGGCCATCTTAAAGATAAACTCTTTGATAAAGCGAATGCAATTGTCGGCGCATTCTTCAGGGGTTCGGCCAATGGGGTCGCGGTAAAAATAAGGGTAGTACGTGTGAAAGACACCAGGCAAGAGCGGAGAGAAACGCTTTTTATGGACAACTTTACTGGCCGAAACAGACATAGAGCCAAAGGTTCGTCCGTGAAAACTCCGGTAAAACGAGACAATTTTGTCCCGTCCGGTGTAATAGCGCGCCAACTTAAGCGCACCCTCGTTAGATTCAGTCCCGGAATTGGTGAAAAACACTTTTCTGGGTGTATGACCGGGCGCCGTATCAGAAAGCTTTTGGGCCAGATCGGCCATAGATTCGTAGTAAAAATCGGTACCCGACATATGCAGGAATCGATCGGCCTGGTCTTTGATCGCCTGCACCACCTCTGGGTGACTATGTCCGGTAGAACACACCGCAATACCCGCACAGAAATCCAAAAAACGATTCCCGTCTAAATCATAGACAACGGCGCCACTGCCTTTATCAATAGAGAAAGGGTAGCCCCTGGTGTATGAAGGCGAAATCACACGTTTATCACGCTCAATCAAGGCTTTGGTTTTAGGCCCTGGCAGGGGTGTGATAATTTGGGGTGTGGCCGGCTGATTTAAGTCAATAACACTCATACGCCTATCATACGCAGGTTATTCAAAGGAAACAACCCCACGCGAAACATCAACAAGAGACATCAACTGGGATGCTTCTTGTTCTCTTAGCGAGCCACTTCCTGAGCATAATAACGGTTTCTGGCCTGCTTGAGCCCTTCCAGAGCCTTGTTAATCAAATCCTCATAGTGGATACAGCCTGAAAAATCTGCAGCGCCGATGTGGACGGTTAGCTGAACATTTTGATTTTCAAAGGGAATCACAAACCCACTCAATCGCTGTAGGATTCTACGGGCAACCACGGTGGCACCATTAAGACCTGTATTGGGAAGCACCAATGCAAATTTATCCTCAAAGTACTCACCAATGACATCTGAACCTCGACAACAGCCTAACAATCTTTCTGCAACCTGGGCGTATAGAATTTTCTTGAAGTGAACATTGACTGCCAAGCTGGTATTGAAGCCCTCAATTTGCATAATCAACAGACTGAGTGGAACAGGAGAGTCCAAGGTGAGCATTTCAACGTTGTCTTTGAGCAATTTAACCAGATACTGGGTGGTAAACACTCGAGAGTCAGGCCCAATCACGCCCAATTCTCGAAGCACACCATCTCGTTGAACCAACTGCTGGCGTAAGCGACCGTCATCCAATGCCAAAATGACCCGTGAGGCCAAGTAGGACGGGGGAACCGGCTTGATTAAAAAATCTGTTGCCCCCTTATCAAAACAATTCAAGAATTCCTCTTCTTGAAAGGCTTCGGCCAGGTAGATAACCGAAACAGGCTCAGCGAAACTCCCAACCAGATCGATGGCCCGCTCTCGGGCTCCTTCAGAGTCAATCAAGACGAGATCCGGCACCTCTTGTGAGATGGCAGCATTCACATCATCGAAGGTAAAGCACTTCATGCGGTCAAAGCCCCGAACCGCAATCATCGCTTTCAACTGCTCAGCAGCTGCGGTTGTCTGGGCAATAATATAGATAGAATCTGCAAAAAACGGCTGTACCACAGGAGGATTCCTTTATTTTAGGTATGCTAAGGTCGCATCTTTTTGGTCGCATTTTTTGGCTATTTTTAGCCAGACCGTCTCACGTACTCAAAACCACTGCCTATTTTACTCCTTAATTCATAATAAAAAACCGGGCATTTTTTCTGGCCGGCACTGGGATCTCTCGGCCTGCCGAATTTAGACCTGCATTCGGGACTTGTTCACAAAGACGAAACGCCGTTTTCACTTGATAGTCTCCAGACTCCCAATCCGCCCCTTCAGAAGGGGTGAAGCGTTTTAAATTAAAGCGAAACACATAGACATCCCCCGGCTTAAGCTTCATCACCCGAATTCGTTGTTGGAACTGTACCCGCAAGTCTTTTACCGTAAGGGGATCCAGTGGAAATGGGCCAAGCCCAGAGCGGGTAATCGCAATGTCAAATTGGGTCAGTGGATCTTTTTCCAAGCAGAGGTCTGTGGGAGCCATGGCCTTGATTCTGGCGGTTAAGTTAATGCCTTCTCGCATCGTAAAGATGTCTTTCTGCATCAAGACGTCCAGAACAATCGGGTATTTTGGGATTTTGGTTGGTTTAGTCTCTGCAATCGCGGGTTTAACATCCGCAACAGGTGTATCTGGCTTTTTGGGTGTGTCTGTAGCACTGGCATAGGCTATAATTTTGAATAGCACTGCCATCAGGCAGAGCAATCTCAGCATTTTATGACTCAGCAGAGATTTTAAACGCAGAAACTTCACCAGAATCGCCCCTTTTTTGGTAGCCATGACCTCTTTTCATTTCAGCTCTTCTCATTATGCCATCCCCCAATTGCCTCTGCAAAGGCAAGCCCCGGATCGTCAAACCCCATGGGTTTTGTACCAATCCAGTCGGTTAAATACCTTTTTAGAGCAGTTCTCTATACCCATCTGCTATGGCTTTACGGGCAAACCGTTGTCTTTAGGCGGTAGTTCACTTTCTGCTCAAGAGCGAGCAGACAACCGCAGTCTGCTCGTCAAACAGATGGGCCTCAATACAGCAATTGAGATGCTTGTTCCAAACCAAGTTCACAGCGATATCGCCTTAGTCAATCAAGATGCCCATAACACAGAGTGTGATGCGGTGATCATCACAGAAAGCGGGCTTCCTGCCATGATTCAGGTGGCCGATTGCGTGCCCGTTTTATTACTCGACCCAAAAGCAAGAATTGGAGCCGTTGTGCATGCGGGATGGCGAGGCACGGCTGCAAGTATTGTGCTTAAAACCGCGCTGAAGATGTCTGCCCTCAGCGGCAATCCCCCAGAAACCATGATTGCAGTGATGGGTCCTTCTGCGGGAGGGTGTTGTTATGAGGTCAGCCAAGAAGTTCACACCGCCTTGGCTAAAAGCCTCACTACCCAAGACCAACAGAGCCTGAATGCTTGGTCGGCGCCTAGCAGGCCTCAAGAAATGCACTATTATGTTGACTTAAAACGAGTCAATCAGGCACAACTGGCCTCCTTAGGCCTTGGTAATCCAAAATCTTCTGGGTGGGTAGATATCATTGAGGCCTGTACTTTATGTCTTCCGGAATTTTTGTGGTCTTACCGCCGGGGCGAAACAGGCAGGCAAAGTCTTTTTCTAGAATTTGGCTAAATACCGCAACACAAAGGGATTATTGGCTCGTTCATGCCCCACTGTGGTGACAGGACCATGTCCGGGATACAGCGTGACATCATCGGGCAAAGAAAGAATTTGAGAATGAATACCCAACATTAAGGCATCATAATCACCCCGGGGGAAGTCTGTTCGTCCAATTGATTGATAAAAAATAACGTCCCCACAAAACATTGCGTGGCATTCTGGCACCCAAAAACAGATCCCCCCAGGCGAGTGCCCGGGGACATGCCTTGCTTCGAGCGTAAAACCCTCAAAAGAAAAAACATCACCGTGTTTCAGCCCGTGGTCTATCTTTACCCCGCTGGGTGTTTCCATCTGAAACATCGCTGCCTGATCCGCCAGATGCTCAATCCAGAAATCGTCATCCTGGCTGAGATAACTGGGAGTACCAGGATAGCAGTGTTTAATCGCTGCCTGACCTTCAACATGATCGATATGACCGTGTGTATGAAAGATCCCTTTGAGATCCAACGCCTCTTTCTGGATTTTCTCTAACACCGCTGTTGGATTAAGGCCGGTATCAATCACAACGGCTTGTTTTGACTGGTTGTTCCATAACAAATACGTGTGCACCGCAAACAGACCAAGCGTATAGGTTTCAATCCTGAGTGTACTGGAAACTGCCACAGAGGGGTTCATCACGGCGTCTCTCTAATTTACGTCTTTTTGGGGCTGGGTTTTGCCTCCGAAGGGTTGGGCTTGACCCGACTACGGCTGAGATAGTCCTTTAGTAACTTAATCCGCTCATCTGCTTGCTGCCAGTATTCTGGGCGGTTTGGCTTATCTACATTGGCTTGCAAATAGCGTTGATAAGCATTCAAGGCCTCTTCAAAGTGCTGTTGCTTATCGTGCACCACACCCAAGCCGTACCAGGCATCACTTCGGTCTGGTTCTGCAATTAAAACCAGTCGGTACATTTCTTGGGCTTTGGCCCATTCGCCCGATTGGTCGTATAGCGTGGCCAGATTAAATAAAGAAGGCACATCCCGGTTGTTCAGGCGGATCGCCGTTTCATACGCTATTTTGGCCTCAGGAATGTGTTGACGCTGTTGTTCTGTATAGCCCAGTCCATACCAAAGCACAGGGTCACTGGGTTGAATTTGCGTCAGTTCCTTAAACACGGAAAAAGCCATCTCAAGATCGCCTCGGTCGAGGGATTGTGAGGCCAAGAGCCTTAATGCTTTTTCTTCCTCACTATTGGGCTTCACGGCCACGGCTGGTTTTTCAGGACTGGCCGCAAAAAAATCTTGATGCAGCCCGCGTAGCAAGGTAAGAGACGCGTCAGACTGCCCAGTCTGCTGATATAGCTCAGCCAGGGCTAATCTGGCAGGCAGATGCTTTGGATCAATCACCAAAATTTTTTGATACCAGGAAATCGCCTCTTCGGGTTTATGCTCCATGGCTGTCAGTCTTGCCAGTCCCAGTAAGGCCGGGGTGTAATTTTTGGGCGCCCACTGGAGGGCTTCTTGGTAATTGTTTTGCGCCTTCTCGAGATTACATTGACTTCCAGCAGCGACACAGGCATCGGCTGATGCCATCAATGCCGCCACATAGTCTTGTTTTAGAGAGCTGATACTTGCCAGACGTTTTTGTCTGTCCTGTTTAGACTCTTTTATATTGGGTTTGTCTTCGAGTTGAGACTCAAGAACACCCTTATATAGCTGCGTTGCTTGATCCCATTGTTTATTTTGATGATAGGCAATCGCCAGATTTGTTTTTAATTGACGGTCTTTCTCCAACCAGGGCTTAAAGCCAGTTTCATTGAGAAGATCCTGATAAGATCCGATTGCTGTTTCTAAATCCCCCGGCGCATTTCGCATTTGAAATGCATAGGCACGTTGCTTTTTCAGTGTGTATTGTTGCTCAGTCCAGAACTGTTTCTCTTTTTCAGAGGAGAATCCTCCTTTAGGCGTCTGAGAACTTTGCCTCAACAGGTAATCCAGCTCAGGAATCGCCTTATCATAGGCGGCTGTCTCCACCCACAAATCTGCGAGTAATTGGTGAGCCTGCTCATTGGAAGGGTCTTGTTTTAAAAAGGCTTGAACCGCTTCGAGCGCTTTGTTTTTTTGCCCTTGGGCTCTATACAGTTGAGCCAGTGGTTGATACAAATGCCATTTCTTTGGATTTTTTTCGAGCGCCCGCTCAAAATCCTGAGCCGCAAACTCATTTTGTCCCAAAATCTGATGAGCCACCCCCATCTCTTCGGCAATATCAGACTTATCACCTTCTCTGGCAATGGCCTGTTGCAGGGAAAGTAAAGCATCTTGCGGGGACTCTGAACGATTCTGAGCTTTGGCCAAGCTCAAATAATCACTAAAGCGCTTGGGATAATTTTGTTTCAACAAGCTAAAAGCTTGCTTGGCCTTGTTATCTTGATGCGTCACCAGATAGAGTTGGGCTAAATGCCTTTGAGCATCAAACTGCTCTGGGTAGGTCTTTAAGAAACGCTCATAACCATCAATGGCCTGCTCATAATCCTTCAGCAAAACATTAACTCTGGCCGTATTAAACCAGGTATAAAGGTAGTCTGGAGATTTTTGAAGCGCTCGAGCATAAGCTTGCTTGGCCTCTGTCAATTCTCCACGCTGCTCGTAGAGGCTGCCCAGGCTCAACTCAAGCATCCCGTCCGTACTGTCCAACCTTGTGGCCCGTTGATATAAGCTGACTGCTTCATTTAATTGCCCGGCATTAGCCAAGAGCGCAGCCAGTTTCACACACAACAGGACATCCTCTGGTGCTTTTTCAAACGCTTCTCGATACAACTGAATAGCCGTCTCTTTATGTCCCAATCGTTCTTCTGCCAAAGCCTGCGTGGAAAGCTGAAGGGGGGTGTTTTTTACCGAAGGAACGGTTCCTGCCCAAAGCGGTGATAAAACAGACAAAACAATAGCAGGCAACGCTGCTATTGTCAGACTTGTGGCCAAAACAGAGGCCCGCACAAAGAAAACCCTCTGAACTAACAAGCCCTGTTTCTGGTGCATAAACCGCGCTCCTCCATAATTTCAATACTATTGTAACGCCCTCCAGATTAAAAAACCCTAATTCAACTGTTCTCGCCCTTCAATTACTAAGAAATATAACGAGATTTGTAACAGTCGCCCTCTCTCATTGAACTTTATGACGACTTGAACGAGAACACGAACAGAGATTCCTACGTTTTAGTGTGTCGGAACCTCTTGTGTAACCAGAGAGTTAGACACTCGTGTGTCTTTTATTAATAAAATTGAGGAGAGCAAAGACCGCATGCGCGTCGAAGCGATTGACTCTGATGTGGCACTAGCCTTGTCTGCCCAAACATCCTACGTGGAAATGATGGGATTAAACGGCATCGTAATGGAAAACGATCTCGTCAAAGGGACGGGTGCCGATCGTGCCATTCAAGAAAAACAAATCAATCCCAATGATCTTCGCGCGATTTTGGCTATGCTGCGCCTCGATCAAAATAAACGTTTATTTCTTCGGCTGCTTCAGCGCGGGGACTTGCTCCGTTTAATGGGACTGATGGACAAACAGCTCCTGATTAATGGCTTAAATTTAATCTCCAAGGAAAAGCTCCTCTCGTTGATCAGTCTGCTGCCGATGGAACTTCTGATTAAAATGATGTTGCGCGTGATTCCGCTGGACAATATCATCAGCCGGATGCCTACAGGGCAATTGTTTGCCATCTTACAGGCCAAGCAATTAACCGTTCCCAAGATGATTGAACATTTTAAGACCATGGATCCCAAATACCTGGCACAACTGCTTGGAAAAATTGTGGGCAAAGACGTCAGCCACTTGTCTCAAGTCGAAATGCTGAACGTGATGCGCAACATGAAAAAGCATATTATTCTCGACGGAATGAAATCACTGTCTTTTAAAGCATTGATTCCACTGGTTTTTGGGATGGTGGATCAAGACAAAAGCTTGCTGCTCAATATGAGTCTTGCTTACATCTACAAAATGTTTGACGAACTCGCTAAACCCAATTTTTTAGAGGCTTTCCAGGTCGTGCCAAATCAAATGATCATCGATCTGTTTCTGTCTCAGTTGCCAGATAAATTCCTAGTGGAAGTGGTGAATCAAATGGACACCGGCCAACTCGAAGATATCCTGATCGCTCAATTCCCCAATATTATTGCGGCGATGGCGCAACTTGGGAATATGGCTGCATAACTGCAGGCAGCTAGAAAATTAATCCAAGCGCTGACCTGTGCTGGTGTCAAACCACAATAAATGCCGGGCTTCTATCCAAAAATGAAACCGCTCCCCCACCGTCGGATTAACCTCTGAGGGCACACGCCAGAGCACAGGTTGCGATTGCCCGGAGACAAACCAGTGACCATGAATCCATGTCTCACTGCCC
>CAZZIY010000001.1:25620-30393 GCA_964654525.1 uncultured Vampirovibrionales bacterium
GTAATTTCCAGGCGCATCTGCACCCGGAGTTTGGCATCGAGATTAGACAGGGGCTCGTCCATTAGAAACACTTTGGGGTTACGGACAATCGCTCTGCCAAGAGCAACCCGCTGACGTTGTCCGCCAGACAGTTGCTTGGGTTTTCTTTGCAACAGTTCTGAAAGTCCCAGAGTACGGGCCACTGCTTGCACACGGGTGTTAATCTCATTTTTGGGCACTTGCCTCATTTTCAACCCAAAGGACAGGTTATCAAACACGTTCATATGGGGATACAGTGCATAGTTTTGAAAAACCATGGCGATATCACGGTCTTTGGGAGGAATATCGTTGACTACACTGTCCCCAATCTGGATTTTTCCCTGAGTCGGCGTTTCCAGTCCAGCAATCATCCGCAAGACCGTGGTTTTTCCACAACCACTGGGGCCAACAAAAACGACGAATTCGCCGTCGTGTATATCGAGAGAAATTCCTTTGACAATCTCTTGTTGGTCAAAAGATTTTCTCAGTTGATCGAGAATCACGCGTGCCATAATGGTCTGATTATCGATGCTAAAGTTGGTTTTGACAATAAAACGCTTATGATCTCTGCTTACGACAATTGGGCACATCTTTATGACTGGCCTGAAGCGCTGGATTTCGCCGCCGTGATAAGTCAACTGATCACCCCAAGATTGAAGACCGCTCATGTTCAGTCCGTTTTAGAGATTGGTTGCGGATCAGGAAACGTAACCTTATTACTGGCTGAATCTGGATTCCAGCTAGAAGGCCTGGATCAATCCAGTGAACTACTAAAGATTGCTAGCAAAAAAGCTCACTCTCACAAAACTCAAGCGAACAATGCGACCAGCCACCCTTGCTCAATCCTCTGGCATCATGGTGATATGCGGCATTTTGACCTTAACAAACAATTTGATGCCTGTATTGCCGTCTATGACACACTCAATCACGTGGACTCACTCCAAACCCTGGAAACCGTATTGCTCAATATGGCGTCTCACTGCAAAGCGGGGGGCCTCCTTCTCTTTGATTTAAATCATCCGCGTCTTTACGAAACGATCTGGGCTGATCCCTTACCCGATCGTTTTGAGGGACCGAGTTATTTACTCACCACCCGCACCAGCTACGATCCAGACTCTCGAATCGCCACGGCCTCGCTTTCCTTCCAAGAACATCAACACACAGAAACGGATCAGGCCGCATTGGTTCATTTTGAAAGTACCATTTCACACTTAAGTATTACAGAAGAATCGGTTGAAACCATTATCAGCTCGCAGGATTGGCAGGTTCTAGAAAAAATACCGTTATTTCTTTCAGCGCAAAAAACACCGGATAAAATTCTCTGGGTTCTGCAAAAATAACACGCGTTCTTTCATAAAAAATAAAGCCGCCGTTGCAAGCAATGGCGGCCTTGGTAAATAAGAAGACGCTCAGAAATAAACAGAGAAGTTACAGAAAATAATGTATCAATATACTACTGATAATCAATTATTGAACAATATTGATAATGGTTTGTAGTACCTCACTTTGGGTTCGGATGACTTTACTGGAGGCATCCAACCCACGTTGAGCTACAATCATATTGGTGAATTCACCGGCGACATCCACGTTAGATCCCTCAAGCGATCCGGCTTGAAGCGTTCCACGGTTTTCGCTACCAGGAATTCCCAAATAGGTATTTCCACTATTGGCACTCACCAAAAAGTTGGAATTACTGTCATAGACCAAGCCAGCAGGGTTTGTAACGGTAGCGGTTTGGATCTGCATCTGCATCCCTTGTAATGGATCTGGTGGACCTGCGGTATTGGCTCCGTTGAGGAAGACCAGATCGTTGGCACCGCCAGGTCCAGCAAATTGAGTCACAGGGCCTGAATCGGATGCTACTTGGTTAATGGCTGCATAAGTGCCCCCTTCAGCAGGAAGGTGAATAATTTGACGACGGGCCTGTGTTGGATCGACAGGGTTAATCGTAGACACGTCGGTTCTGACAAGAATCCGATCCCCATTAGAGTAGGTGGCAACGATTCCGCCGTCTCTACCGATACTAAAGTTATTGAGTTTCACTTGCGCAATATTTTGTGTGTTACCAGCACCTGGAGCAGGAACCGTTGAGCCCAGCGGACCGTAGGAGACGTTGACGATTTTTCCGGTCGCATCAATCTCTTTGACAATCAAAAATTCTTGTGGAATTTTAACCGTAGCAACCGCATTGGGATCACTGCCTGACACTTGCGAAGTTCCCCGAACCCTGTTGCCAGCTGAAGTAACCAAATTCCCATTAGAATCCAAACTGAAACTACCAGCGCGGGTTAAATAATAAGCAGAGGCTGATGTACCCAAATTTTGATCCACACGTTCCACGGCATAAAAGCCTTCACCATTGATTAAGGAGTCTGTGGAGCGTCCAGTAAATTGAGTAGAGCCCTGTGAAAAGTTGGTTGGTATATCAGCGACCTGGACCCCGTTGCCAATTTGTCGAGGATTGGTCCCGCCCAAAGTCCCATTGGGTGGTGTACCAGCTGTGATGGTGTTAGAAAAGACATTGGCAAAAACAACGCCGCTGCCCTTAAATCCACTGGTGTTGATGTTAGCAATGTTGTTGGAAATAACATTAAGCCAGGTCTGGTTTGCACGAATCCCAGATACGGCTGCAAATAATCCTTGTGACATAGTGTTTTATGACCTCCGTTCTCTCTCTTAAACGTCTCTTATATAACCCAGTTATTTTGTTAACCAAATATTTTTTCTACGCTTCCTAATGAGTAGGTTTGTTCCCCTATCTGAAGACCAATACCCCCGTTGGAGAATGTGACATTATCCACACGGCCCCTAAAGGTGGTACCGTCATCTTTTCTGATTTGCACATCTTTTCCAACAAAGGCAGCACCTTGACTGATTTGAGAAGTCACCAGCAAGGTACTATTTAATTGATCTAATTTTTCCACTTGAGCCAGTTGTGCTTGTTGTCCTAAGATCTGCTGGCTATCTTGGGGATTGGTGGGATCTTGGTTTCTTAATTGTGCGGTATATAAGCGTAAAAAAGCATCTTTACTGAGTGTCGAGCTGCCTAAATTTTTAAGCCCTTCTTTGTAATTAGCTTGCGCTGTATCGTTCTGTAAGACACCTAATATATTCCCGATGTTAGCCATGATGAACCATTACTCCTTACTGTTTTATATTGTCAAATTAATCGTGCCTTGGGGTGCTATAGTCTGTTCTTGTTGTGACTGTTCTTGTTGTAACCGTTCTGGTTGTGTCAAGTTATTCCAGTCATACTGAATATCTTGATTGCTGCTTCTAAAAAGATTATCCTGAAACTGTGAGGCTAATTCTTGCCTGGCCTGATTTTGCTGATTTCGTTGATCAAAATCACGGGTCTGCTCTTTAGCAGAATCTTGCTGTTGATTACCAGAAAAGTCTTGCTGGTTAGAGGCATTATTGCCGTGAGCGACTTTAGACTCAGCCGCACCGGCCAGAACAATATTAACTTGATCGACTCGAACTCCCTGTTGTTCCAGAGATTGTTTCAGCTGATGCACATTATTCTCTAATGCTGATTGTGCCTCAACAGAAGTGACAATAAATCGAGCAGATAGTTGATGATTGCTGGTACTGTTGAGATGAACTCTAACGGTTCCCAAATCATCGGGAGTTAAATTAAAACTAATCTCTTTTCGAGCACTATTCACCTGAAATTGAGAAATTTTATCTTGAACCTGATCCACAACTGAATCGTGAGTCCAATTGACTGGGGCAGATGCGACAGGCCCAGATGAAATAGCAGCAGCTGTGGGTGTTTGAATGGCCTGATCCAGAGAACCACTACCGGCAAAAGTTAACGAATGAATCGGAGTTGCTGTTGACTCTATTTGTCCTCTGGCAATGGTAGCGTCTAAAGAGAAGTCTTCCAAGGAAATTGCATCAGGTTTATCAGTCTTTAATTTTTCAGGAGAAAAAGTTGAATGAGTCTCTTTTGTCAGTGTTGAATCCAGCGGGGTCACAGATGGAGTCTGTGGTGTGTAAACCCGTGGGAAATCTTGGCGAGCATTATTCTGGGTGATATAGGGATTGGATTGCACTGGGTTCCGTTTTTCAATTTGAAGGATACCTTGAATAATAGGGGCGGCTTTTAGTGCAGTATTCAGTGTAAGCGGGGTTTTCTCCGTAATCTCTGCAGCGCCACTGACAAGGGATGCTTTCTCTTCTGTTTGATGATCTCCCGTTTTACTCAAAGAGAGTAACCGTTGCGTAACCTCAAGAAAAGGTTGTAAAACACCGGCCTGCGAAGTCTGCCGTTCTGTAGTCTGAGATTGTGACCCCTTAGAAGCTCTTTCTAAAGAAGCTCTTTCTGAAGAAGCTGTTTCTAAAGAGGATAGTTTTAAATTGGCTTTATCAATTTCAGGAAAAGCATCGGCCACAGTAGGTTGAGAAGCCACTGCTAATTTGGGCTGAGGGTCCTGCGTCGCATCAGCAATTTTTTGCCGAACACGGGCTTCAATAGCCGCAATATCCTCATTACTTAAACTAGTGCCAAGAGCCGTTTTCAGCTCTGGATTGAGTGTTACGCCAATTAAATTTTGATCCGGTTGATTTTGATCGGGGCGAACCGAGGTGGTGAGAAATTCTGAGAGCGCTTGCACTAAATTGTGCGTATCCGCTAAACTTTGAGTCTCAGTTGGAACCGTCGAGTCGGCAATACCCGAAACAGAGCTACCCACATCCGGTTGATCTTTAAAGTCAGGTTGATCTTCAATTTGAGGATGTATATTTAAAAAC
>CAZZIY010000002.1:0-27916 GCA_964654525.1 uncultured Vampirovibrionales bacterium
CACCCGGGTGGCCCCCAAGGCTTTGCTCACACGGATAGAAAATAGGCCAATCGGCCCGCAGCCAACCACATAGACGGTTTTCCCAGAAACATTTCCTTTGGAAACCGCATGAACCGCATTGCCCAAAGAGTCTAAACAGGCCCCTACTTCAGGTGTGATGGATGCGGGGAGCTTGATGATTTGCCAGCGCGGAATCACCACATAATTGGCAAAGCAGCCGTTACGATCGATGCCCACAATTTCCACCTTTTCGCAAATATGGAAATTACCGGTCATACATTGCCGGCACGTTCGACAAGGCAGGTGCATTTCCGCTGAGACAAAATCGCCCACTTTGACATTGTCCACATTGCGACCAATGGCTGCGACCACGCCGCAAAACTCGTGTCCGTAAATCAAGGGGGGCTTAATCCGCGAAGCGCTCCATTCATCCCACTGGGTGATGTGTAAATCCGTCCCGCAGATGGATGCCAGAGACACTTGAATCAGCACATCGTCAGGGCCAGGATTGGGGCGTTCCGCTTGAATCAGAGCAAAGCCAGATGCTGCAGTGGGCTTCTGAATGGCCTGCATCGTTTGGGGCAGGCTTTTGGCAAGGGTTGAGCTCGGTGCAGGCATTGGCGGTGTTTCTTTCATTGCGTGATTAAAATATTAGACATTAAAGCGAAAATAGACCACATCCCCGTCTTTCATCAGGTAATCTTTCCCTTCCAGGCGAGTCAGTCCCTTTTCTTTTGAGCCTTTCTCACCCCCGCAAGCAATATAATCATTTAAGGAAGTGACCTCGGCACGAATAAAGCCTTTTTCAAAGTCTGTGTGGATTATTCCGGCACATTGTGGGGCGGTAAATCCGGCTTCAAAGGGCCAAGCGCGAACTTCTTTGACACCAGCCGTAAAATAATTGACCAGACCCAGGGTTTTAAAGGCCTCTTGAATGAGCTGATCCACCCCAGAGGTTTTTACACCCAAGCTATCGAGATAATCCTGCTTCTCAGCCACTTCTAATTGGGTGAGTTCGGCTTCGATTTCAGCACAAATCGGAACTAACCCAATGTGATGTTCTTGGCAGTAGTTCTGAAGCATTTGATAGTGTTTGTTCTGGGTCGGCACCGCCAGATCACTTTCGGATAAATTGGCGGCAAAGAGAACCGGCTTGATCGAGAGCAGCTGTGATTGTTTGAGAATCTTTTGCTCTTCGAGACTAAACGAACTGGGTAAAACCCTTTCCCCGTTATCGATTAAAGGCTTGACTTTGGTAAAAACAGCCATCTGCGCCTCAGCGTCTTTGTCTTTTTGCTTGACTTGCTTTTGAAGTCGCTCGATGCGCTTGTCTAAAGAAGCACTGTCGGCCAGGCACAGTTCGATATGGATGGTTTCCAAATCCCTCAGCGGGTCCACACTGCCGTCGACGTGGGTGATGTTGTCATCTTCAAAGCAACGAACCACTTGAACAATGGCATCCACCTCTCGAATATGGGCCAAAAACTGATTGCCAAGGCCTTCCCCCTTGCTGGCCCCGCGAACCAAGCCTGCAATATCCACAAATTCAAAAGCAGCAGGTGTTATTTTTTCTGGATTCACCAGTTTAATTAACGCCTCTAGACGGGCATCTGGAACTTTAACAATTCCCACATTGGGTTCAATGGTACAGAAGGGGTAATTTGCACTTTCGGCCTGATACGACGAGGTGAGTGCATTAAAGAGTGTTGATTTTCCCACATTGGGGAGTCCAACAATTCCGGCTTTCAACACTGAGTGGGGTTCCTTTGTGTGCCAGAGGCTTGTAAAAAATTGAGCTTGCTTGGGTTATGATACCCAGAACATATTCAAAAATAAAAAACAAAAAAGACAACCCACGCCAATGATTTCCAGTAACGATCCTGATCACAGTAATGAAAACTCCTCAGACTGGTTTCAGCACGGGGATAAACTCGCCTTTATTGGATTGGATCTGGCCCCCAGTGATTCGCTGGAGACAGGCCTTGTCGTTCTTGACCGTAAACGACAACTGATGCGTATGGACAAGCTGTCTACCGATGACAGTATTATTCAGTATCTAAAATCCTATACACCCCTTAAAAACTGTATTGTGATGATTGACGTGCCAAAAAATCTGAATATTCCCGGGAAATGGCGTCAAGAACAGATGAAATATCATCCACTGGTCCTAATGCGAAAACCACTACATTTGCAAGATTGGACCAGGCCCTTGCAGCCAGACGAAGATCTTGCAAAACTGCCCTATATTACTTATGAAGACTCACAGTTGATGGTGGATACACCAGAGACACTGGGTGCTTCAGCGGGCTATGCGGCGCGCTGCTCCGATAGAACATGGGAATTGTACGATCAATTGGTACAGCAAGGCGCCACCGTGGGCTACTTTTTTGGGCATCAAGCCAAAATGGTGTATGACTTAGAGATACCCTTTCGGACCCGAACCCCGCAAGGCTGCCGCGCGCTTCAGATGGCGATTAAAATGCGTCTAGAGTTGGTGAATATGCCCAATAATCTGGCTCCCAGTTCTGTCTTGGATGCGATGATAGCGGCCTATTTGGCTTTTTCTGTCTACCAGGGCCAAATTGGCAGGGAGTTTGTGACAGAACACGATCCGGACGGGCGAATGTTGGTTTCGCCAAAAAGCCGCTTACCCATGTCCAAGCGACGCACCTACCGGCGTTAGATAACGATGGATTCGATTTTTTCATCCAATACATTGCTGTCGCCTACATTGCTGTCGCCGGGTGCAGAAATCGTGTATTTGCTCATCACTATCTTGTTACTGGGGTTTGGCGCCAAGGCGATTCCCTCTCGACGGGTGTTTTTCTTGATGGCGCTTCCCTTGGTCCTGACGACACTCAGCTTTTCGGTGCCCATGTTGGCCACAGTGGCTATTTTATTCAATATGGCCGTGTGCTTTGCTTTGTTGGTGGATGGTTTTTTGGTTTCCGATAGTGTCACTCAGATAGAGCTCAGGCGCAGCGTGGGGGATAAACTTTCTATCGGTAAGCCCAATACAGTGGTGATTAGCATTGTTAATAACGCCAATGTCCCCGTTCTGGGTGCTGTGAGTGATGCGACCCCAGCCGGTTTTGAGGTGATCCCCCCAGAATCAGTGGTGAGACAACAGCGGACCTGGTGGTGGCAACTGTTTTACGCCTGGGTAGACGGAAAAAAGGGTGTGTTGCGTTTTGATGCCCCGTTTGGGGTCGAACCTCTCTCTCGCTTTCAGATGAGTTATCAAGTGGTCCCCAAAGACCGTGGGGAATATCGATTCAGCCGGACCCATGTCAAACTCAAAAGTCGCTGGGGCTTGCTCTGGTTTGTTCGTAAACTGGGCCGTCCGGAACGGGTTAACGTTTACCCTGATATTAAGCGCATCGGCGAGCTTCAGATTAAGTTTTCACGAAGTCTCTCTGTCGGTGAGCTCCGAAAGAAGAGTTTGGGAATGGAAGGCTCACAGTTTGATGGCTTGAGATATTACATGACAGGGGATGATAGCCGCAAACTTGACTGGCGAGCCTCTGCCCGGGTTGATACCCCGGTGATTCGACAATTCTCGCAAGAGGTTGACCAACCCATTATGGTGTTAATCGACGGTGGCCGCAAGATGCTGAGCCGTGTGGCTGGGCTCCAAAAGTTTGACTGGGCTCTCAATGCGTCGTTGGCTTTGGCCAATGTCGCATTGGCCAGGAAGGATATGGTTGGCCTGACGGTCTTCTCCAGTCAAATACTGGCACAAGTTCCAATGACTTCGGGCAAACACAAAATGCCACTGATTCTTGAACAGATTTATGATGTCAAACCGAATCAGGCAGAACCGGATTATGAGCGGGTTTTTCTGAGTGTCTCCAGGCAACTGCGAAGGCGCTCCTTGGTGGTGTTGTTTACCGATTTAATCGATCCGGTGGCTTCCCGTGTGTTGGAACGCAGCCTGAGGGCCTTGGGCGGTCGGCACCTGCTGGTGGTTGTTACGATGTCGGATTTGGGGGCATTGGACGACTATATCGACCCAATCCCGCAGATGGAGTGGGAGGTATACCGCCAAGCCAGCGCTATGGATTTAGTGGCCCAGCGTGACAAGGGGCTTAAAGATCTTCAGCGGCACTTGGGCGCCGTGGTGATTGATAGTAGTCCGGAACGACTTGATGAGCAGGTGATTCACGCCTATCTCAGCATGAAGCTCAAGAATAAACTGTAGTAAAACAGTTATTCTTTGCCGCCCATCCAGTTGTCAATCACAAATTCACCGATCACAGGCAGTTGAAATTCACGTCCGGTAAAGGTCATAAACATACCAAACACCAAAGCGGCAAAGGTAAGTAGGCTAAATATCAAGGATATGGGTGTCATAATCAAGGCCAGTGTGGGGTTGATTGCGCCTAATAAGCCGCCGCCAAAGCCGAGAGAGAAACTGATGATCGTCATCAATAGGCCAACCACAATGGCCTGGAGTGATTGGAAGGCAACGTATTCAGATTCTTCCCGTTTCATAAAATAGATCACGACACTGGAGATGGGTAGACCGCAACATAGAATCCAGCCGGCGTAGTTAAGCCCCGCCCATAGCTTCTCATCAGAGGAAACATCGACTTCTTGCATCATTGCTTGCACCATGTCCTTCGAGGTTTACAAAATTCACTCCATCTTACAGTGCAAGTCGACCTAAAGGGAAGTCGACCCAATAGATGATTTTTAGATAAGGTGATTTTTAGACCAGTGGATTTTGACAGCCGGCTTACTCTTCAGAATACGTATAGAAAAATTCGGATTCATTTTCGAGATCGCTATCATCCTCGAGTTCAGCAGTGGCGACCGCCGTATTTTCCAGGGCTTCGGCTTGTTTGCGAATGGACTCTCCACCCGCACTGCGGCCAGATTTTGCCCGATGAAGCAGCTTGGTTTTGTGCTTGCCAAGGCTTCTTTCGGCTTTTTCAAAAAGTCTATCAATACTGCCGTATAGATCGATCGACGTGGCTTCCAGGCGGATAACGGCCCCGCTGACGTGAATGGTGACCTCAGCCCGCTGATTTTCTCGAATACTGGGGTTTTTCTCCACGCTCAAGAAAATATGAATTTCCAGAATAAAGTCAAAATGCTCACGCAGACGGTTAAACTTTTCCGTCACCCGGTCTTTCAGGGCTTTGGTGAGGTCGATATTACGTCCACTGACAATGATTTTCATCGGTTTACTTTCTCCTACAAAAACAAGCACCTAAAAAACATGCTGACCATTAGACAAAGGTTGACGAAACGCAGAAGGTCCGCCGTAGCGAGCGACTGAACCCAGCGCTTCTTCAATGCGAATCAGTTGATTGTATTTGGCGACTCGCTCTGAGCGGCTGGCTGAACCGGTTTTTATCTGCCCGGCATTAACCGCTACGGCGAGATCGGCAATAAAGGTATCTTCGGTTTCTCCAGAACGATGGCTAATAATGGTGGTATAACCGTTTTGATGGGCCATTGCAATGGCTTTGAGGGTCTCACTGAGGGTCCCGATTTGATTGACCTTAATCAAAATACTGTTGGCCACCCCGCGGCGAATGCCCTGATCAAAAATAGACGGGTTGGTCACAAAGAGATCGTCACCGACCAGTTGCACCTGTGAGCCTAACTCAGTGGTGAGTGCTTTCCAGCCGTCCCAATCGCCTTCGGCCATACCGTCTTCAATGGAGATTATGGGATAATGGCTTACAAGCCGGGCTAAATAGCCAACCATGGCATCGGGGCTCAAGTTTTTGCCTTCTCCGGCCAACTGATACTGACCGTCCTTAAAGAACTCAGAGCTGGCAACATCGAGCGCTATGCGGAAGTGCTCTTGGGTGTTAAACCCAGCATCATTGATGGCTTCAATTAAAAATTCGATTGCTTGATCGGTTGAAGCAAGCTCAGGGGCAAAGCCGCCTTCATCACCCAGGCCAGTGGCCAGGCCGCGTTTTTTAAGGAGAGACTTCAAGGTGTGGAACACTTCGGTGCCCCAGCGAATGGCTTCTGAAAAGCTGGCTGCACCCACTGGGACGATCATAAATTCTTGAATATCTAGGGGGTTATCGGCATGAGCGCCCCCGTTAATAATATTCATCAAGGGCACAGGCAGTGTGGTGGCCGTAATCCCGCCTAAATACCGGTACAAAGGAAGCTCCAGGGCGTTAGCAGAGGCTCTTGCGGTTGCCAGGCTAACGGCGAGAAGCGCATTGGCACCCAGGCGACCTTTATTTTCCGTGCCGTCAAGTTGGATCAACTGCTGGTCAATCTCAGCTTGGGCCGTGGCATCACAGTCAATGAGGGTGGATTGTATCACCGTATTGATGTTTTCGACAGCTTTCAGTACGCCTTTGCCTTGATAGCGTGTGGAATCCTGATCGCGAAGCTCAATGGCTTCACGGATACCGGTACTGGCTCCAGACGGCACAGCAGCTCGGCCGCTTGCCCCACAGGAGAGAAATACTTCAGCCTCAACCGTTGGGTTGCCGCGCGAATCAATAATTTCACGGGCATGGACGCCGTCTATGAGAGTATTGGATGTTGTGTTGGAAAACGGGCTAGGGTCTGAAGCGGTCATGTCAAATCTCCACGAATGATAGGCCTTTTGTGATAGGCCTCTTATTATAGTCTTAAGGCGAGTGAAACAAAAGCAGGGACTTACGGAGTGCTTAATCGTTCAAACAAAGTTTCGGCTTCTTGAATGGAGACGGCTTTTGACGGCACAATCAAGACCCGGGCCTCTGAGACGACGGCCCCGATTTTGAGCGTGATCACATCGCCCGTCTTGATCTCGGTACTGGCTTTTGCGACCTTGTGGTTGATCTGGACATGCCCGTGGTCACACAGCTCATTGGCCACCGTCCGGCGTTTCACCAGGCGAGAAATTTTAAGGTACTTGTCTAGGCGCAATTAAAATGCCTTTCTGGCTTGCCTTTCTGGCTTGAAGAGAGCATAATCGTGTCCATTCTATTTAGGGTGATGCACAGAGTCAAATGCCACAGAATCCAGTGCATCGTTATCCAGTGCATCGTTATTAGGTTTAGTTTTTTTCATCGCTAAAATCATGGCTAAAATAATCTATGGCTAAAATGAGGGAGTACTTTTTTCATGTCTGTCAAACTCAGCACCGAAGGATGGAGACACCACTCAATGTACGAGTATAACGATGAGAGTTTTATGATCGCCCAACGGCAACTCGATGAGGTGGCCCGCCGGATGAATCTCGATTCCGGGATTCATGAAAGGCTTCGCTACCCCAGAAAGTCCTTGATCGTTTCTGTCCCGATTAAACTCGACAACGGGCAGACCAAAACTTTTATGGGCTACCGTGTTCAGCACGATCAAACACTCGGGCCAACAAAAGGTGGGATTCGCTTCCATCACAGCGTCAACCTTGGGGAAGTTTCGGCACTGGCGATGTGGATGACCTGGAAATGCTCGCTGTTGAACCTGCCTTACGGCGGAGCCAAGGGCGGTGTGTGCTGTTTTCCTGAGGAAATGAGCCAAGGGGAAATGGAACGGCTGGCCCGGCGTTATACCACCGAAATTTTATCGATTATTGGCCCGGAAAAAGATATTCCGGCCCCAGACATGTACACCAATGAGCAGACCATGGCCTGGATTATGGACACTTACAGTAACTTTGTGGGCTTTGCGGTGCCCGGTGTTGTTACCGGTAAACCCGTTAGCGTAGGTGGTACCCAAGGTCGGGTTGAGGCCACTGGTCGTGGGGTTGCCTATATTGTGAAACGGGCAATAGATAGACAAGTACGGGCCGTTAATCCAGAAACTGCTACAGCTGCTGTGCAAGGCTTTGGCAATGTCGGCAGCATTACGGCCAAATATCTTCACCAGCAGGGGATTAAGGTGGTCGGTGTTAGTGACGTTCATGGGGCCATTTACAATCCAGCCGGTCTAGATATTCCCAGCCTGCTGCATTTTGTTCGAGAGCAAGGCTCTGTGGTGGGCTTTGATAATGCCCAAAAGATAGACGGGCACGAAGTGCTTGAGCTGGATGTGGATGTGTTGGTTCCTGCCGCATTGGGTAATGTGATTACGGCTAAAAATGCGGATAAAATTCGATGCAAAATTTTAGCAGAAGGCGCAAATGGACCGGTGAGCCCGGAAGCCGACAGTATTCTGAGGGATAAAGGCGTTTATGTGATCCCGGGTATTTTGGCCAATGCGGGCGGGGTGGTTGTCTCCTATTTTGAGTGGGTGCAAGACATCCAACACCTCTTTTGGAGCGAGCAAGAAGTGGTGGATAAACTCTACTACCTGATGGGCCGTGCCTTTGATGATGTTTACCACTTGACCCAGGAGCAAGACATGGATCCCCGCACTGCGGCCATGGTGTTGGGGGTGGGCCGAGTTGCTGCTGCCAAGGCACTGAGAGGTTTGTACCCTTAAAACCTCGATTTAGCGGTCTCGTTCATTTTTTTAAAAGCAAAGAGCCCCTTGCGGCAAGCGGGGGCTCTTTTGTTGCAAAGACGTTACCTTTAAATACCGTAACAGTACTAGCGATTTTAAAATACTCTTGTGTATAATGCCTACATTGATTGTTGAATAAACAAATACATGAATACTCTCCACGTCTTTCTATCCTAAATACTGTTACCCAGTCGGGACTTAAAAATCACCACCAGCAAATCAACACCATAAGAGGGAGTCGTCATTGATGAATACTGTGTCTAACGCTGTGTCATCCAGTTTAAGCACGCCCAATTTAAGCACCAATGTAGGTACAATGAGTAGTGAGATAGAGCAAACAGCCGTGTGTACTGTTCAAATCGGCTTGGGTACAGCACCCAATTCTGCCCAAGCCCTTAAGCTGTTGGAGTTGGCGTTGGAGGGCTTGCCCGCGCCGTCTGGAGGAGTTGTTAAAATTGAGTTGGAGACGGGGAGTCTCTTGATTACCCCCAATGTGCTTACCAAAATTCAGTTATTGGTGGAAAAAGCCGGCGCAGAACTTAGCGTGATCTACGCCAGTCTGCCACAAACACAACAGGCAGCGTTGGATTCTGGTTTTTTTGTCAAAGAAAGCCCTCCGGAAAAGAAGGCACCGGCAATAACCCAAAAGAATCACGCAACGCAACCGGTACAGCTGTTTAATGAGCGTCGAGGTTCTGTGGATGAACTATTGGGTCGCAGTACAAACAGTTCCCCAATCGTTTCATTACCGGGTGAAAAACCGCCGGCAGAGAAATCGCCGGTAGAAAAATCGCCAGAAGAAGCCCCAGAAGAAGCCGTAGAAAGGGCCGTCAAAAAGCCCATTGAGAATACAGAGCAGCAGAGCAATCCGCAGCAGGCTGATTCTCAAACAATACCCACCCTCTACCTCAAGCAAAACATTCGTTCCGGTCGGGTGGTTCGAGCCGAAGGGCATATTTTTATTATCGGAGATGTTCACGAAGGTAGCGAAATCGTTGCCGGCGGGGATATTACAGTGTGGGGTGAGCTTCGTGGGATTGCTCATGCAGGTTGCCAAGGAGAGTACCACGCTGAAATACGGGCATTGCGGATTGAGGCTATTCAACTTCGCATTGCTGAATTCATCGCCCGGCGTCCGGACCGGGTACATTACCACAAGGACGTGAAAGACGCGGATCCCAGTCGTTTGGGCGAGGTTGCCCGAGTCTCTGACGGCGAGATTCAGGTCTTTCAGGAAGTTACCAATTAGTTGTAATCCATTGTTAGTCAAGCAGGAAACAGAGAGGACAGTCGAACTATGGTTAGTGTAAAAAGTAGCAGCAAGAAGGAGGCCCGTGTGATTGTGGTGACCTCCGGTAAGGGAGGGGTTGGCAAAACCACCACCACTGCCAACATTGGGACCGGTCTCGCTCGGATGGGTCACAAAGTGGTCTTGATCGACACTGATATCGGGCTGCGCAACCTTGATATTTTGATGGGGCTGGAAAACCGCATTGTCTACAACATTGTTGATGTTGTAGAAGAGCGCTGTAAGCTCACCCAAGCCTTGGTTAAAGATAAGCGCTTGCCCAATTTAAGCTTGCTTCCTGCGGCCCAAACCCGGGATAAATCTGCCCTGTCTGTGGAGCAAATGAAAAAATTGATTGCCCAACTTAAGACAGAAGCTGACTTTATCTTGGTCGATAGCCCTGCTGGCATTGAGCAAGGGTTTCAAAACGCTATTGCGGCTGCAACAGAGGCCATCGTGGTGTGTACGCCTGAGATGTCTGCGGTACGTGATGCTGATCGAATCATTGGTTTGCTGGAAGCAAAGGAAGAGATCACCAACTATAAGCTGGTTCTCAACCGGGTACGCCCTAGCATGATCAAGACCAACGATATGATGGACATTGATGATGTCTTGGAGATCCTCTCGATCAAACTATTGGGCGTGATTCCAGAAGACAAAGACATTATCGTCAGTACCAACAAGGGCGAGCCCGTGGTCAACATGGATGAGTCTCTGGCAGGTCAGGCATATCGTAATATTGCCCGTCGCGTCGCAGGCGAAGATGTGCCGTTCTTGAACCTGGATGCCCCTCAGACCTTTATGGAAAAAGTGATGGGTCTGTTCAGCCGTTCAAAAACAGCGTGAATGAGAAAAGGAGCTTAAGACCATGAGTTGGTTACGTCGTTTATTTCAAGAACTGGCACCTGCACCGATTACCTCAGTGGGGCCTGGTTTCAGCACAAATACGATTGCCACGCCCAAGAATGAGGCCTGCAACCGTCTTAAGTTGGTGCTGATGCATGACCGCACCCAGCTCTCAGCTTCCATGATGGAAACGCTGAGAGATGAGCTGGTGGAAGTGATCAGCAAGTACGTGGAAATTGACAAGGATGCCCTCGAGCTCAATTTAGAGGGTGAGTCCAACACCATTGCCTTGGTGGCCAATATTCCGGTGCTTCGTGCCCGAGCCGCCAGTTAACATCTGTTTTTCTAGGTAAATCATCAACCGACTATCCTCTGGAAGCCTATTTGGGCTTCCTTTCTTTTTCTGAAAATTTCGTTTTTATATTCTCTTAAGCTTTTGGCGGGCAATTCACCTGTTTTGCATGTTTTTATTTTGACAAGAGAGGTTAATCCCTCTCCCAAAAAAGAAAAAATCGTTATTCTGATGGGGTGTGTGTTTAAGTCATTATCACGGGTGTGATGCCTATCAAAATGGTACGTCGTGGTGTTTTTGTCTGAGTTTTTCTCTGAGTAGAGATTTATCAGTAGAGATGAATGAGCTCAGCCGGGTGGCTGCTGCTCTGGGAGGATTGGAAATAACATGGCAGCAGTCAATGGTGGTTTTGGACAAGATCCATACGCCCAATACCGGCAACTGATGAATAGTTACGGAGTGTTTGCAGGGGTTAATCCGGGAAATTATCCTCAACAGCGGGGGCTAACTACAGCCGATCAACTCAACCAGTACCCAGTGCAAGGGCTTGGTGGTGGAGCCAATCAAGGTTTGAATGGGATTTTTGGTGTAAACGCTCAAAGTCCTGTCGGCACTAACTTTGGAGCCGGATTTGGTCTTGGCGCAGCGGGCGGGCTGCAAAACACCCAAGGCTCTCAACAGGCGTACGATTCTACCAACGCGATTTTGCAGCAACAAGGCATTCTCGGGGGAACTACCTCGATTCTTGGGTGGTTGTCTCAACTAAAGCAGTCCTTGGGGCTTGGCAATATGTCTGAAATGGATCAGGTTCAAAATATGTCCAATAGTGCCATAGCACAAGCAGCCAAAGCATTACGAGATACACAAGCCGATGTGCAGGCTCGAGGTGGTCAAAAGGCACCTCAGGCTCAGCAGCAACAGGCAAAACAGTAATAAGGGGTCAATTAGGGGTGGAAACGAAACGTAGATCCAATATCGATCCTCAAAGGACGTCGGGTCTACTTGTTGGAACGGCCAAGGACAGCTTCGGGGGAACACAAATCGCTGTCCTTGGGATTTTCTTTCCGCATCGCTTTCAGTTAGGATGGCTGCCATGGAACCCATAAAGCCAGATTCAAGACTACCAGACGTGAGAAGCCTAAACAGTAGGAATCTCCCTGCACAACCGTCACAGGGCCCTAATCCGGCCCCTAATATGGCCAATATGGCTACGGGTGTGTCTGGTACTTTGTCACAAGCAGCACAAAATAAATTACCCTCTGCTGGATCCAATACAGTCGTTTCTACGGCCACCGCCAGTGGGATGCTGGCGGCCGGAAAAATGGTGACCAGTCCCTCTCAAGGCAACCCGGGCAATATGGGGGGAAATTCAGGTGGCAAGTCACTGTCAGGTATGCAGACTCCGTCTCGGCAAAGTACTGGGCCGCTTACCCCAATGCCACAAGACTCTATGTTTGGCGGTATTTCTCCGCAAGCTACAGATTCGCCGTCGCTGGGAATGACCCGACCCGAGAGACCTCGGCCCAACCCCTTGCCAAATACGTTTCCACAGGTGAGAATTCCCTTTTATCAGGCCCGCTCAACAGTTGCTCGGTATCAAATTCAGGATGAGACAGGCTTTGCTAAAACGCTGACACCAGAAAAGTTAAACCAACTGGAAATAGAGCTGACTCAAGTGGCACAACGGATAGCGCCAGAAGAAAAATTACCCAAAGGTCAAGTTCGTCAATTGCTCGAAGAGGTTTTGCATCCCGCGCTGACTCAAAATCTCCTAAAAGAAAAGCGCCTGGAGCCCACTTCGCAACAAGACCTTGCCCTTCTTCATCTGGACCCCTTAACCGGGGTTCCGGAGGCCAGTAGACTGGCTAGCGCTTCAGGCAATAGCGTTCAATCTGACCTCAAAGCAAAGTTGCTTGCCTTTCTGCCCTGGTATCCTCTTGCGGATCAGGTGCCTTTTCGGCTGCACATCGCTGAATATCTCCAGGACGACCGCCCGACCGGAAGTGGTGGCGGGAGTATCTCCAATCTCTCTGTGTTTATTCAAACCACTCACCTGGGTAGCTACCGTATAGCCCTAGAAACAGATGCGCACGGGGCTCTTTTGATGGAAGTTGGCTATTCTTCTGAAGCCAAAGCATTTGCACCTCTGATTCAACAAATGCTTCAGAAAATCCTGGCAGCCAATGCCGCCCAAAATCCCGCAAACAGCCTGCTGATGAAAGCACTGCCGGAGCCAAGAAAACAGACGCTCTTATCTGAGTCTGCCCGTGAAAAAACCGATTTACCAGAGCGCGTCGTCAGAATCTCACCCGGACAAGGCCTGGTGGTCCCGCTAATCCGGCTGGCCCAGCAGGTGGTCGAAGCCATTTGCGATCTGGATGTGAGAAAAACCTAGAAGTCCAGACCGGCTTCGCGTGCAGCAGTGGCCAGTGCGCTAATACGGCCGTGGTAAAGATTACCACCCCGGTCAAAGACGACTTTTTCAATCCCTTTGGTTTTGGCGCGCTTGGCGACCAAGGCACCGACTTCTTTGGCGGCATCTAAATTGGCACCGGTCTTCAACTTGGCACGCAGTTCTTTATCAATGGAACTGGCAGACACCAAGGTGATGGACTGGGAATCGTCAATGACTTGAGCGTAGATATGTTTGCCGCTTCGGTAGATAGCCAGTCTGGGGCGCTCAGGAGTGCCCGCCAGGTGGTTTCTCAAGCGGTAGTGGCGCTTACGCGTGTTTTCTTTACGGTTTGCTTTGGTGATCATGGCGTGGAACGCGCTCCTTAATGAATCTTGTGCTTATTTCTTACCGGCCTTACCGGCTATTATTTTTTACCGGCCTTACCGGCCTTGCGACGGATTTTTTCACCCGCGTACTTCACACCCTTGCCTTTATAGGGCTCAGGTGGGCGTTTGCTGCGAATCAGTGCGGTAATATCACCCACTGTTTGCTTGTCCGCCCCTTTGACTTGGAGCTTGGTATTGCCTTCCACGGTAATCTCAATGCCAGCAGGGGCAATGATTTCAACAGGATGGCTGTAACCCAGCGCCAATGTAAGTTTATTGCCTTGAACGGCGGCTTTGTAGCCCACGCCGACAATCTCAAGATTTTTAGTAAAACCAACAGAGACGCCTTGCACCATATTACTGAGAAGGGTTCGACTGAGACCGTGTAACGAACGAGACAGTCGCTCTTCATTGACACGGGTAACAGTGATCACATTGCCTTCGCGCTCAATCTTCACTTCGGGGCGAAATGTGCGGGTCAATGTGCCAAGAGGGCCTTTCACAGTCACTTGCTGAGCCTGAATGGTCACTTCAACTTTATCTGGAATGGGGATGGGGGCTTTTCCAATTCGCGACATTGCCGGTTATTTCACCTCTAATAATTGATTGAATACTAAATTTACGGACTCGTATTTACTGAATGGTGCAGAGGGCTTCACCACCAACACGCTCGCGACGGGCATCGCGGTCAGTGAGGAGACCTTTATTGGTGGACAGTACAACAATCCCTGCCCCAGAAAGGATACGGGGGATGTTATCCACACGGTAGTACTTTCTCAGACCTGGCCGGCTCACCCGACGGATGCTACGAATAGCAGGAAAGCCGGTGGCGTCGTATTTCAATAGAATACGAAGGAGTTGGTCTTTTCGGCCGTCCTGATCTCGAAGCTCGTAACCACGAATGTAACCTTCTCGCAGAAGCAATTTGGCCATTTCAATCTTGAGCTTAGAAGACTGGACTTCGGTATTGGGGAGACTCACCCGGCAAGCATTACGGATGCGGGTCAGAAAATCGGCGATGGGATCTGTATTCATCGGTGATGGGTTCTCTTCAGTTTCAATGGACTTTTGACTACCAGCTGGACTTGGTCACGCCGGGCAACTTGCCCTCGTGAGAGAGTTTCCGCAGGCACAACCGACAGATTCCAAACAGTCGGTAATACGCCCGTGGACGGCCGCACAAACTGCAGCGATTACGGAGCTTGATTTTGGGCAACTGGCCTTTAGCAGCCAGCTTTTGCCGCTTTTCTTCTTTTAAAATCATGGATAATTTGGCCACGAAAGAATTCTCCTAGATAACGTCTGTTTATGAGGCGGCTGACTGCGGGGGTTGCTGCTTGTCAGCGCCCGCTTTTTTGAAAGGGAAGCCCAGATGCGCCAGCAATGCTTTGGCGTCTGAGTCTTGAACGGCAGTGGTGACAATGGTGACATTCATCCCGCGAAGTCGTTGGACCTTGTCATACTCAATTTCCGGGAAAACCAACTGGTCTTTTAGACCCAGGTTGTAGTTGCCCCGACCGTCAAAGCCTTTATCACTCAGTCCTCGAAAATCGCGAATCCGGGGAATGGCAATCTCGTTAAGCTTGGCCAGAAAATCAAACATCCGCTGGCCGCGCAGTGTGACGCGGGCGCCAACCGGCATGCCTTTGCGGATTTTGAAACCGGCGATGGATTTTTTGGCCCGGGTGACCACAGGCTTTTGACCCGTAATCGAGGTAAGTTCTTGAATCCCACCGTCAAAAATCTTGGCATTCTGGGCACCGTCGCCCAAACCAACATTGACCACAACTTTCACCAGGCGAGGCACCTGATATGGGTTTTCATACCCCAGCTCTTTCATCAGGGCTTTGGTGGTCTCTTGTTCGTAACGTTCTTTTAGAGTGGCCATAAGGGTTAATCTCGTCTTGTCTTGGGGGCTAACATAAAATTGAGTCTTTGTGTCCTCTAGTCGTCCAGCTGCTCGCCGGACTTCTTGGCGATACGGACGCGCTTGGTCTTACCACTGGTGT
Organism: uncultured Vampirovibrionales bacterium; assembly: GCA_964654525.1. Lineage (GTDB taxonomy): Bacteria > Cyanobacteriota > Vampirovibrionia > Vampirovibrionales > Vampirovibrionaceae > JAIEMW01. The sequence goes on from CAZZIY010000002.1 coordinate 15,632, forward strand.
CTTGGGCTGTCCCACGTCGAATCCGGGTGGGCTGAGACGATTTTAAATCGTACACCATCACCTTGGACAGATGCAATGGGGCTTCTTTTTCAACAATCCCGCCACGGTCTCCAGCCATTGGGTTGGGTTTTACGGCTTTTTTCACCATATTCAACCCGTCAACCAAAACCTGGTTTTTGTCGGACAAAACCCGTTTTACTGTGCCGGTTTTGCCTTTGTCTTTCCCGGCAATCACCATGACAGTGTCCCCTTTTTTGACATGAAATTTAGCCGGAGCAGACGCACTGCTTTTTTTATTGACTGATTTTTGACGCGTTAACATGAGGGGTATAGCTCCTTAAAGGACTTCGGGGGCAAGTGAGACGATTTTCATATAATTCTTTTCACGGAGTTCACGGGCGATTGGGCCAAAAACCCGGGTGCCACGTGGGTTGCCGTCTTTGTTGATAATGACAGCTGCATTATCATCAAAAGAAATGGTGGAACCATCAGAACGCCGAGAACCAAATTTGGTCCGGACAATCACGGCTTTGACGATATCAGACTTTTTGACGCCCGCGTTGGGCTGGGCTTTTTTGACAACGGCAACCACCGTATCGCCAATACTGGCATACTCACCGCCACTGAGGACCCGAATGCACATTAATTCGAGTGCGCCGGTGTTGTCGGCAACCGTTAATCTTGTTTGGGGCTGAATCATGGGACTGTATTCCTAATTAATTCGATTTGCTTGGAACGAGGCTTTTGTGAACTAGGCTTCCTGGATTTTTTCCAGGACAGTTTTGAGCTGCCAGGTTTTTTCTTTGCTCAGCGGACGGCATTCCACAATGCTGACCACATCGCCGACGTTGCACTCGTTGTTTTCATCGTGTGCTTTAAACTTGGCGGTTTTGCTTTGGTATTTACCGTACTTGGTGTGGGGTTGTTTTTCCTGAACGGCCACCACAATGGTTTTGTTCATTTTATTGGAGACAACTTTACCGACAATTTCTTTCTTGGGCATAGTGCGTGAGACCTTTATTAATTGGCGCGTTCTTGTTCACGGAGAATGGTTTTAATTTGAGCAATTTTATGACGCTGCGTGCGAAAGACCGCAGTGTTTTCCAGTTGATTGAGTGACTTTTTAAAGCGAGCCTCAAAGAGTGTTTTTTGTGAGACTTCTAATTCTTTTAACAACTCATCTGCTTTGAGATTGCGCAGTTCAGTTATTTTCATGAGTATCAGCACCTCTTACACCAGCATCTCCTGGGCCTTCGAGTAAACGGTCTTTGACAACAATCTTGGTTCGAATCGGAAGCTTTTGTGCCGCCAGTTCAAGGGCCCGAACAGCAACGGCTTCGGAAATACCGTCCATCTCAAAGAGAATTTTGCCCGGTTTCACAACGGCGACCCAGTACTCAGGATTCCCTTTTCCAGAACCCATCCGGGTTTCTGCGGGCTTCTGTGTAACAGGCTTATCCGGAAAAATACGAATCCAAATTTTGCCGCCCCGGCGAACACTACGGGTCATCGCCCGTCGAGCTGCCTCAATTTGGCGACTGGTTAGCCAACCAGGGTCTGTGGTTTGTAGGGCAAAAGAGCCAAAATGCACAGTGGTTCCTCGGGTTTCAGTACCCTTCATGGTGCCGCGCATCTGCTTGCGGTATTTGGTTCGTTTCGGCATTAACATCGGTTTAACAATCCTATATGAGTTCTATACGGGGGTGAATGGATACTTGGTTAGTCTTTTTTCTCGGGCTCAGGGGCTGAGGCAGAGGGTGATTCAGACGGGGCGATATCATCAATGGTCTTGGTAACCACTTTCCCGGCACGCCCACGACCACCGCCACCAGGCCTGTTACCACCTGGGCCACCAGGAGCACGTCCGCCAGGTTGATTATTTCCGCGACCACGACGACCGCCCGCTGCTTGCAGACCGGCGCCTTGGTTACCACCTGCGTTGCCTTCTTCACCTTCATTGGTGCGAAGTTTGACGTTGGGTGTTACTTTTTCGCCAGGCATCACTTCACCTTTAAAGATCCAGACCTTCACGCCAATGATCCCAAAGACAGTCAGTGACTCGGAAAAGCCGTAATCGATATCGGCACGGAATGTGTGCAGTGGAATCCGGCCTTCTTTGGCCCACTCAGTTCGGGCAATCTCTGTACCACCCAAACGACCAGCGACCATCACCTTGATTCCTTTGACACCAGAACGCATCGCGCGTTGAATTGCTTGCTTCATACAGCGGCGAAAGGGCATCCGTTTTTCCAGTTGTTGGGCAATGGATTCAGCAATCAACTGAGCTTCCGCATCAGGACGGGCCACTTCAATCACATCGAGACGAATATCTTTACGTTGGGTGCGGGTTTGCAACTCTTGACGTAGAACGTCTAAGCCTTGGCCACCACGACCGACAACCACACCGGGACGACCCGTAATTAAGCGAATAATCAGTCGTTGGGCTTTGCGGTCGATTTCAACACGGCTCAAAGCGGCATTTTTCAGCTTTTTATGCAAAAAGCGACGAATGGTGTCGTCTTCTTTGACGTATTTGGCGTAATTCTTCTTATCGGCAATCCAGTTGCTATCCCAGGATTGGATAATGCCGAGTCGTATGCCTCTTGGATGAACCTTTTGTCCCACGGGGGTATTTCTCCTCGTTAGCCGCTTATGGTGAGCCTGCCACTTTGACGTGAATCGTCAAGTGGGAGGTGGGTTTTTCACGACGATACATCCGCCCTTGGGCCCGTGGCTTAAACCGTTTGTAAGCGGGGCCTTCATCGGCGAAGACTTTGTTGATCACCAGCTGATCAGGGCTGGCACCAAACTTGAGTTGTGCATTATGGGTGGCTTCCACCAGCTTTTTGAGCACCACATAGGCGGCACGGTATGGCATCAGGCGTAAAATGTTGTACGCCTCAGGCACCCGTTTCCCGCGAATGGTATTAATCACCCGGCGAATTTTACGGGGAGACATAATGATGTAAGTTTGCTTGGCGGTGGCTTCCATTTTAAAAGCAGTCCTTATTTACTGTTTGCTTGAGCTTATTTCTTAGCGCTTGGCTTTGGCTTTTTTATCTGTGCCCGCGTGACCGCGGAAGAATCGAGTCGGTGCAAATTCACCCAGTTTATGGCCAATCATCTGTTCTGTGACATAGACGGGCACGTGTTTTTGACCGTTGTGCACCGCAATGGTGTGGCCGATCATATCGGGGGTAATCATCGAACGGCGTGACCAGGTCTTCACCACCCGCTTGTCACCGGTGTTATTCAGACCGTCCAGCTTTTTCTGGAGATGGTCATCGACGAAAGGTCCTTTTTTGAGTGAACGTGCCATAGAGTCAAGGCGCTCCTGTTAATTGATTCGCTGTTATTTGGTCCGACGACGGACAATATACTTGTTGGTTTCGTGCTTACGCTTACGGGTTTTGTATCCCAAAGTGGGCTTACCCCAAGGTGTGACAGGGCTAGGACGGCCAATCGGCGCCTTGCCTTCACCACCCCCGTGAGGGTGATCCACCGGGTTCATCACCACCCCGCGGACTGTGGGACGAATCCCCTTCCAGCGGGTACGGCCGGCTTTACCGACGGTCATGTTTTTAAAATCAGAATTACTCAGAACACCAATAGTGGCGTAACAGCCTTGTCTCACTAGGCGCATCTCAGAACTGGGCAAGCGAAGTGTGACATAATCACCTTCTTTGGCCACGATTTGTGCTGAACCACCCGCTGTGCGGACCATTTGCCCGCCCCGTCCCGGTACGAGTTCAATATTATGAACCTGTGTACCCAGGGGGATCGATTTCAAAGGGAGGGCATTACCCGGTTTAATATCGGATTGCGGACCGCTGATAACCCGGTCACCGACTTTAAGTCCTTCAGGCAACAAAATATAGCGCTTTTCACCATCTGCGTAGGTCACCAGCGCAATGCGAACATTACGGTTAGGATCATACTCAACGGTACTGATCACCGCAGGAATATCAATTTTGTTCCGGCGAAAATCAATCACACGGTAAGCCTGCTTGTGCCCGCCGCCCTTATGACGACATGTGATGCGCCCGTAAGAATTGCGACCAGAATGCTTTGTCAGCTTACGAAGCAACGGCTTGTGAGGCTTGTTGGTCGTAATATCTGAACTCTCCAGACGGGACATGCCCCGGGTTCCGGCAGAGGTGGGTTTTAATGTACGAATGGCCATAGTGACTTATACCTCTGTAAATAATTCAATCGGATCACCCGTGATGGAGAAAATTGCCTTGAGGCGTTCGGGTGTTTTGCCCACACGGCGTCCCACCCGTTTATCACGTGGGGGAATCTTAATCAGTCGAACAGCATTGACTTTGCGACCAGGGAAGGCCAGTTCAAAGGCTTTGCTCAATTCAACTTTGTTGGCATCTTTACGGACTTCAAACACATACTGTCCAATTTCGGCCAACTGCGTGGTTTTTTCGCTGACGATCGGGCGTTTCAGCAAGTCATAAAGCGTGGCGGCATTAGCCATGATCAGCGTACCTCTCGTTAATTTCATCAATGGCCTGTTGCGTGGTGATCACCCAGTCTGAATCCAGCAAATCCCGAACGCTCAGGTTATGCGGCAGGCTAATCTTGACCCCTTGAATATTGCGGGCAGACAACAACAAATTGGTGTTCTCTGGATTTTTGTAATCGGCCAAAATCAGCACCTTGGGAGGACGCTTGGCAGATTTTTGCTCTGGGGTGAACAGACTGTTTAAAAAGGCCGCAACCACCTTGGTTTTGGCTTCTTTCAAGAAGGTGAAACTTTCCACCACCCGTATTTTTTCCTTCACGCTGGACAGCGTGCAGCGTAAAGCCAAACGGCGAACACGCTTGGGCAGATTGAAACTATAATCCCGGGGTTTGGGGCCAAAAATGACACCACCGCCTACCCATAACGGGGAGCGAATACTACCGGCCCGGGCACGACCAGTACCTTTTTGCTTCCAAGGCTTGCGGCCACCCCCACGCACTTCTGAGCGGGTTTTTGTGCAAGCACTGCCTTGTCGAGCATTGGCGAGTTCTCGTCGAACGGCCTGGTGCATCACGTGGATATTGGGAGCAATGTCAAACACGGTCTCAGAAACGGAGACGGTGCCGGCTTCTTTGCCGTCGGGTGTAACTTTTCTTAATTCAGTTGCCATAGGACACGAAACTCAACCGTTCTGCTTAGTAACACTATCTGATAACGTATAACGAATAAATAAAACGGGAAATACTAGAGCGCCCGTCTTTTGAGGCCTAATGAAGGACGAATCGTGATGAACGTTCCTTCAACCCCGGGCACGCTGCCGTGAATCAAGACAACCCGTTTTTCGGGAATGACTCGAACCACCTGCAACTGCTGTGTGGTCACCTGTTTGTGGCCCATCCGACCAGCCATTCTCAAGCCCTTAAAGACTCGACTGGGCGTGGTCCCTGCCCCGATAGAGCCAGGAAGACGGTGGGACTTGGAACCGTGGCTCATGGGGCCGCGGTGGTGATTCCAACGCTTGGTGTTGCCTTGAAAGCCTTTCCCGATGGAAAGCCCGCTAACATCCACTTTGGAACCAGCGCTTAAAAAAGAACCGTCCACAAAGGGATCAATCGCTGAACCCAATGTGTATTGCGCAAGGTCGCTGTCGCTGACGCGAAATTCTTGCAGGCGGCGCACAAGACCGGTACTTTCTGCTGCCTGAGTTTTATCAAGCTGCGCTTTTTTGAGATGGCCAATCTCTGCCTTTGTCAGGTGCTTTTCTTTGGCATTTTGATAACCAACCTGAACCGCAGCATACCCATCGTTGGCAGGGGTCTTAAGCTGAGTAACAGTGAGAGGGCAGAGTTCAATGACAGTGACTGGCAATGCTTGACCATTGTCATCGAAGATCTGGGTCATGCCCACTTTTTGACCAATAAAACCTGGAAAAACCACGGTAAAAAAACCTTTCCACTGGAGACTTAAAAAAGAAGGATACCCAATGTATTACAAGCGCACTTCGATATCAACCCCGGCGGGCAGATCCAAACGGCTGAGTTGATTGGCAAAGTCTTGACCTGGGTCGAGAATGTCAATCAGGCGCTTGTGTGTACGGATTTCAAAGTGTTCACGAGACTTTTTATCCGCATGAGGAGAACGCAGGACACAGAAGACTTGGCGCTGCGTGGGAAGGGGAATAGGGCCAATCACTTTACCTTGTGCATTTTTGGCAACATCGACAATTTTCTCTGCAGAAGCATCAATCAATCGATGATCAAAGGATTGCAAGCGAATCCGGACCCGGTTTTGCTTGGGGGCCTTCTTACGGGCACTTGCTTTTTTAGTGTTGGCCATATTCCTTAACTTCCTACTTTCAGCGTCAAATTACTAAGAGACGATAGAGTCAACAACACCCGCACCAATCGTGCGGCCGCCTTCGCGAATAGCGAAACGCATACCGGCTTCAATGGCAACAGGGGTGATGAGTTCCACATCCATCACGATGTTATCACCAGGCATCACCATCTCCACACCAGCAGGCAGGTTGATGGTACCGGTCACATCAGTGGTACGAACATAGAATTGTGGACGGTAGTTACCAAAGAATGGGGTGTGACGACCACCTTCATCCTTGGTTAACACGTACACGTTGGCTTTAAATTTGGTGTGCGGCTTGATTGAACCAGGAGCTGCCAAGACTTGACCGCGTTGGATCTCGTCTTTATCAACACCACGGAGCAAGGCGCCAATGTTATCACCGGCAATTGCTTCATCCAGCAATTTACGGAACATCTCAACACCAGTAACAACCGTTTTTTTGGTGTCGCCCATACCAACGATTTCAACTTCGTCACCCACTTTGACCCGACCCCGTTCCACACGACCGGTGGCAACAGTACCACGGCCGGTGATGGAGAAGACGTCTTCAATCGGCATCAAGAACGGTTGATCCACGGCGCGCTCTGGTGTGGGGATGCTGGCATCAACGGCGTCCATCAATTCCCAAATTTTGTCGACCCAAGGATCGCTACCGCGAGCAGCTTTGGGGTCAGCAATCATTTTTTCGAGCGCTTTTAAGGCAGAACCCCGAATGATGGAGATATTGTCTCCGTCAAATTCGTACTTGCTCAACAATTCGCGGGTTTCCATTTCAACCAGATCGAGCAACTCAGAATCATCGACCATATCGCATTTGTTGAGGAAGATGACCAACTGAGGCACACCCACCTGACGGGCCAACAGAATGTGTTCGCGGGTCTGGGGCATAGGACCGTCTGTTGCTGCGATAACCAGAATACCGCCGTCCATTTGGGCAGCACCGGTAATCATGTTTTTCACGTAGTCAGCGTGGCCTGGGCAATCCACGTGGGCGTAGTGGCGGTTTTCGGTTTCGTATTCCACGTGAGCAGTCGCAATCGTAATACCACGGGCCTTTTCTTCAGGAGCTGAGTCAATCTGATCGAAGGCCTTAAATTCGGCTTTACCAGAAGCGGCCAAAACGGCTGTAATACTGGCAGTCAATGTGGTTTTACCATGGTCAACGTGACCAATGGTCCCAATATTGACGTGGGGTTTGTTGCGTTCAAACTTTTGACGGGCCATAAGAAGCGAATCTCCTTTTTAACTAGCTAGATAAATGCAGGAATAAAAATTAATTGATAAAACAGGGAAAACCGAATTTCCAGCCGGGGGGTATGAGATAACGCCGAAGTTGCTTTAGACCAAAGAAACGACGGCAGAGAGAAAAGGGAGAAACCGAACTGGACACTCCATCCATGCAATCTGGACAGAAGAGTATTGCCCAAAAGGAAAACACAAACAAGAGGGAAAAGAAAGCCCATGACGAGATTTGAACTCGTGACCTTCCCCTTACCAAGGGGATGCGCTACCCCTGCGCCACATGGGCAAAAAATTCTGACGATAAAGGGGGTCCTGTTGTGTCTTCGGGGGAGACAGGGAGAAATGAGCTATCAAAGTAACATAAACGTTTTTTGCCTGTCTACTGTGCAAATCTGCAAAGAAAAAAGCGCCCGTTTTCTACTAATAGAAGACTGGCGCCTAAAAAACTGTGGGCAGGGCTGGATTCGAACCAGCGTACCCGAAGGAACAGATTTACAGTCTGCCGCCTTTAACCACTCGGCCACCTACCCAGTTTTTTAGGGCCCAGTTTTTTGGGACATGTTTGCGACGAAATAAAGACAATGCCGGAGATGGGATTCGAACCCGCAACCTACGGTTTACAAAACCGTTGCTCTACCGTTGAGCTACACCGGCAGATGCAGAAACACACGATGCTGTATGTCGATGCCTTTGCATTGCTTAAACAGGATTATCTCCGAGCAAACACACCCGTCAACTGATGAATCGAAATAAGGCGAAATTAAGCATAACAAGATTGCCTCTATGCGGCACCCGGTCTAATCAAAAATGGGTTTTCCAGCAGGAAACAACTTCTCCAACCGTGTTTTCTTGTGTATTCTTCCGTAAACATGCATTCTGGTAATAAATTTCCAGTGCAGAGCCTAAAAACATTTCCTTGCTTAGCCATTCGACGGACAGTAAGAATTCGACGGCCACCACTGTTCTGGCCAGCTCAGATCCATCTGCAATTTTAATCATACAGCCCAGCTTTTTCTCTAGGTTGGTAATGCCAATCAAGCCATCAGCGCCTACTTTTGCCAGTAAAAACCCCCCAGAGGCTTGCATCAACAAGCTATCAATTCTGTCATTTCCGCCGACAATTTCAGGGTGTTTTGTCATAGCCTTGACCACAGGCTGAAATATATCCTGGGTCGCTAAAGTAGCAAACAATCTGGCACCTGTTTGCATGGGAAGATAAAAAACCGGAGCCCCGCAACCATCCATAGCTGTTTCTGCCGGCTGTGCGAGTCCGCCGGAGTGCTGAATCCCACGGGCTATTTCTTGTTGTAGGGGGTGGGTTTTTTCTAGGTATTTACTGGGGTCCCAGCCAGCTTGAGTACAGGTAAACAACATTGCGGCGTGTTTCCCGGAGCAATTATTGTGAATGGGTTGAGGTGAGATGCCTTGTTGAATAAACCGTGTCCGTGTTTGACTATCTAAGGGATAGTGAGGCCCACACTGGAGAGCAGCAGCACTCAAATCGGCCAGATCCAGAATACTCTGTGCCAATGCGCAATGTGCCTCTGTCCCGGTATGTGAGGCACATGCAACAGCCAGTTGCTCAGTGGTCAACTGTTTCTCAAACCCCCGTTTCAGCATCGCCAGGGCTTGAAAGGGCTTGGCCGCAGAGCGTAAAAAAACGGATTGCTCTAAAGCTCCCGTGGTGTGTTGGTGAACATGGCCGTTTTCATCGCACACGATCACCCAGCCATGATGTTGGTTTTCAATCCGCTTGCCACGGGTCGCCACGGCTAAGGGTTCCGTTGATATTGGGGGCATTGTCTTTATCACCTGCTTTGGGAACAAAAAATGAAGTTAAACGACTTTAACTGGAGCGCTAATCATTCTATAATAGGGATCTTGAGATAAGGATAGCATTGAGTTGACTCCTAATGAGAACCGACCTGCGGGGGCTGGATTTCGTCCAGGGAGCATGGCTATGGCTGCCTCAGTTCCGATGGCCAGTGATGATACCCATACCTTAAGCTTTGAAGCAGCAATTATTTTAGCCGTGCTGACCCATCTCTTTGTGGTGGGTTTAGGGTTCTTGTTGTTCTGGATTCTACAGCTTCTGGGAATCAACATCCCCCTGTTTAATCCGCCTGTACCCAAACAAGACATTGAGTTTGTGCTGGTGGAAAATCCCAAAGCCCCGCCCAGAGACAGAAATACGAAAAACCGTGCTGAGCATGCGACTCGCGCTGGGGGTGTTAAAACCAAGCAACCCCAGGCAGAGACAGTGCAAAAAGCGGGTAACCCTTCTCCCAAAAGATCGGCAGCAGCCCCTCGGCAGCAGCCTCGGCCTCAAGTGAGACCGCAACCCAGGCCTCAACCTCAGCCAAAGGCACAACAGCCCATTCGAAGGCCCACCCCTGTCACTCCGCCAACCCCGCCGACGCCTAAGGTGAGTGCGGATCCACCACCAGCGCCAAAATTGCCCACCCCTAGGACGTCTGCTGTCAGCAAAGCGCCCACGTTGCCGCCCAATCCGATTGCCCCCCTCATCAAGGTACCCTCAGCTCCCTCTCCAAAATTGATCGCGACAGGTCCGATTGTCCATACACCGGGGGCTGGCTCTGGCAGTGCCTCTTCCGCCAGTGGAAGTGTTGGGCCGTCACAAATCCCAGGTAGCGTCTCAAGCGGCGGCGGTTTATCTGGGACCCGAGGAGGTTATGGTTCCAGTGGTTCAGGTGGCCGAGGGTCATACAGTCAAACCGGCTCTGCGGGTGGCGGTGGTGGTCGTGCGGGGATTGACGCACTGCCCGATCCAGATTACGGTGCCTATATGGCAGAACTTCAGCGTAGAATCAAGCGTCACTGGCAACCACCTCAAGCTCAAGAGAGTAAAAAAGTGGTCGTGATATTTCGGATTGACCGCAGTGGACGGCTATTGTCGCTTAATGTAAAAGGCACTTCTGGTTTTGTGGAAGCCGATCACGCCGCTCTTGAAGCGGTAAAGCTTTCAGCCCCTTTTCGACCCCTGCCTGTGGGTCATCCAGACAATGATCTGGCCGTTGAATTCACCTTTGACTACAATGTGTTCAGAGGCGGCAACGGGTCTCTGAATTATCGATAAGCTTACAGGCTTAAATAGCGCGCGTCAAAGAGTCCATCGATTGCTGAAATTTTTGTGAGCAGTGCCTCTGGCAGGGTTGAATCTAAATTAAAGACCATCATGGACTGCCCGCCTGGGATGTGGCTGCCTGCTTTTCTGGTGACTTGGAGAGCTTGGATATTTACGCCGGCTTCACCCAACAGGGTAGACACTTTGCCGACCATTCCGGGGCGGTCAAGGTGAGGAGTTAGCAGTAGATGGGCGCTGGGTTCTAGGGAAAGGGGGTAGCCGTTTAAATCTGTAATGCGCAGGTGACCTTCAGAAATCAGTGTGCCTGAGATGTTTACCCGCTGAGATCCTTCGGGTGTCTGTGTGGTCAAAACCACTTCCAGGGCATTCATGTAGTCGTGTACACTGGGTCGGTTGGATTCGGTAATCTCAATCCCCAGTCGATCAGCAATCAAACGGGCGTTCACAAAGTTAACCCCTTCGTGGCTAGCAGACAGAAGGCCTTTTAGCACAGCCAGTGTGAGCGGTGCTGGCTGGTGCGGGGAAATTGTTCCTTTAAGAATCACTTCGACGGATTGGGCGGGACCCTCCGTAATTTGCCGGCACAGTTTTCCCAGTATTTCTGCCAGAAGCAGATACGGACGAACGGGATCCAGAATTTCTTTGCGAAGACTGGGCATATTCACCGCGTTTTTAGCCACACCAGACTCAAAAAAGGCCTTTAATTGATGGGCCACATCCAGTGCCACATTCACTTGCGCTTCTTCTGTACTGGCACCCAGGTGAGGGGTGAGTACCAGACGTTGGGTATCAGAAAGGTCTTTTAATAAGGTACTCTCTTCGGGTAGAGGTTCTTGTTCAAAAACATCCAGCGCAGCGCCAGCAACATGGCCGCTGTGAATTGCTTGCAGTAAGGCAGATTCATCAATAATACCGCCTCGGGCACAGTTAACAATCCGAACCCCAGCTTTGCACAGAGACAGAGTCTCTTGATTGATTAAATGGGTCGTTTCTGCATTTTTGGGCGCGTGGATCGTGATAAAATCAGCCCGCTTCCAGATTAGGTTTAGTGGGACAAGAGTCACACCAAGCGCTTCGGCTTGCTCAGGCTTTAAAAAGGGATCAAACACAAGGACTTCCATTCCCAGGGCAAGGCAGCTGTTGGCGACTCTGCTCCCAATTTTGCCTAAGCCAATGAGCCCCAGTGTTTTTCCAAAGAGTTCCACCCCGGTATACTGGCTGCGTTGCCATTTGCCGTGTTTTAAAGCGGTGTCTGCCTGAGGAATCCGTCTGGCCAGGCTCAGCATCATGGCCAACGTATGCTCAGCGGCAGCGATGGTGTTGCCCTCAGGGGAATTTACCACAATCACCCCCGCTTCTGTGGCAGCTTGTAAGTCGACATTGTCCACACCCACTCCGGCGCGACCGATAATTTTTAGTTTAGACCCCGGTGAACGCAGGTGTTCTTTCTCAATCCGTGTGGCACTACGAATCAAAACCCCGTCAAATTCTGATAATCTGCCCTTGAGAATGTCAGAAGGCAGTGTGTCCTCGTAAATAATGGTAGCCACTTCCGCCAAAATTTCCCCTGCGGCGGGATGGATCTGATCGGTGATCAGGACCT
>CAZZIY010000003.1:0-23282 GCA_964654525.1 uncultured Vampirovibrionales bacterium
CTGAGGTAATGGGTTCTGGGCGGAATCAATTGATCCGTAATCATCCCGTGCGTGTAGCCAAATCCATAGCGCCTTAACCACCGAAAATAGTCAAAATAGGGTAGGTACTTTGAGGACATTTGCCCGTAAAAAAGAAGCAATAAGGGCCATAAAACACAGGCCAGGGGAAAGGCCACAGCCCAACGAACAAATGCGACTGGCAGCTTGGACATCCATTTTCTCAACGGATCAACGATGTACACAACCAGTTCATTATTTTCTCGTCCGTAGACCCAGATAAAGACTTGCCCTCCCTCTCGTCGCGCCAAGGCGGCCACTTGATGAAAGCCATTTTTAGGAATCTCCAGATGATGTAGCACCCCGATTGAGTAGACGAGATCCCACTGGGCCGTCCGAAGTGGGGGGTGAAGAAGATCGGCCTGGATAAAGGAAAGACAGGGATTTTTTTCTAAGAGTGCGCTAGCACTGGCATCCACAGCAGCGCTTATCTCAAGCCCCACAACCATCTTGGCACCAAAGCTGGCCGCATATTCTGTAAATCCCCCCAGTCCACTCCCCATTTCCAGAACGGTTTTCTCCTCAAAATCATGCGGGGTTAAAGGAGAAATCCAGTCGAGAAACTGTTCTTTTGTGTAAGGATTAACTGCTTTTTGTTCAGCATATTGTGTCCAAGCCTCACCAAAGTTATCTGCAATCTGCTGCTGAAGCTTTTGGGAGTCTTTGCTTTGTTGAGAGGGTTGTTCCACAAGCATTCTAGGGACCCCCTGCCTAATAGGATATTTTGTATAACAGTGTTTACAGGCAAGTGTTCCCGTCAGAATTCGCCCGGTAATGTCACAATTTTCAGCACCAAACTCAAGGTTTAATCCATATTCTGGGCCAATTTTTCCGTCGTGCGTTGGACCATAACGACATTGAGGACAGATTAACCAATCGAGTAAGAGTTGCTGCAATGGAATTGACCCTTAAATCAAAAAAAATAACTGTTTTTTTATAAAGTTTTGTGAACGCTTGTCGAAAGAGATCATACACAGGGTGTTCTAAGGATAGAACCAAAGGCAAACGGACTGCCTGGCCTTGTCAATACAGTGTTGGTATTGAATTGGCGAGTAACCGTTGCGATGAGTCAAGATTCTTTGAACAATTATCCACGGAACAATCCCTCAGGCCATCCTTTTTGGGAAAATGGCCTGGAGGCTGATATAGCAGCTGTGCTGCCGCAAATGCAGGCAGGAGAAATCTCGGTGAGCCCTGTGCGCGACGATCTCGCCGCGCAACAATTGCTCAAAATGGGGGATCAGCATTACGCCCAGTATAAGGTTCGCGCCCATAATAGCGATCTGGTTAAGGCCCTTCAATATTATAGAAAGGCCTTGGAAGTAGAACCTACCATGGGCTTAGGTTATGTTCGTTTAGCGTCCGCACTCTGGGCCAGTGGTGAAATTACTTTGGATACGGCTGTTCACTACTGTGATCTGGCCCTCAAATTTAATCCTCAATCTTCGGAGCCTCACGCGGCACTCGGGTTGCTTTGGCGACAGGCCGGTGAGTACGAAAAGGCCACTCAACATTTTGAGTTTGCCATTCGTCAGGCTCCGATGCAATCTGCTCAATCTCGAATGTCTCTGGGTCTGACTCAGGTACAGCAAGCACTGAAGCATACCGAATGGTCTTCCTGGAAGCGCTTGAGCGCAACTGCCAACGGACTTTGCTCTTTTGCCTCTGGCTGTTTGTTTTTACCCATTGATAAGCCTGCTTTCTCGATGTTTCAACAAGCAGTCTCCTCAGACTTATTTGTGTACTCAGTCATTAGCAGCTCTAAATGCCTCAATGCCGTTGGGCTCCACCGAATGAATCAATCTGTCCTGGAGTGGGCCAGTATTAAAATGCCTGAAGAACCTGTATTTTTTCACACATTGGGCGATCTCCTCTCACAGAGAGGAAATATCGATGCCTCTGTGTATTTTTACAACCGAGCACTAGAGCTAAATCCCACCAATGGGTCTTTGCACCGAAAGTTGGGCCATGCCTATAGTCATTTTGAAGATTTTCCCAATGCGATAAAAAGTTTTGAAAAAGCCGTCGAAGTTGAGCCCGAAGATTTTGATACACGCTACAAGCTGGCTCAAATGGCATCTGATCGAGAAAATTATATGAAAGCACTTTATTATTACAAAGAAGCAGCGGGCCTAAAGCCAGACTATCCTTATGTTTACAGCAATATGGCTTATGTTTTATTTAAGCTAGAAGATATCAACGGCGCAATTCGCTCTTATCAAAAGGCGATCGCACTCGGCGAAGACGATCTATGGACCGCAACCGTCGCTCAGACCCTGGGCACTATTTATCAACAAGTGCAGCAAAATAATGAAGCGGCTATTGAGATGTTCCAAATTGCGTGCCGTCTGGATCCCGCTAATATGGAAGCTCGAATGATTTTGGCCGATCTCTATTTTGATCAGGGCCAACCGCAAGCTGCACTGGACTTATACCAGAAAGTACTGCTTCATTATCCAGATAACGCAGATTGCTACAACTACGTGGGTTATCTTCTATGGCAGATGGATAGAAACCCTGAAGCCATTACAGCCTACTTAAAGGCCATTGAATTGGACGGCACCAATGCCATTGCCTATAACAATTTGGGCGTGATTTACCTAGACGAGGAAGCCCAACACTTGCGGGCCTTGGTGATGTTTCAAAAAGCGCTTGAGCTCAACCCAAACTATACCTTGGCTTGCTTTAACCTTGCACGAACCCAAGAGGGTCTGGGCCAAACCACGGATGCTGCCAAAACCTATGCACGGTCTTTGTCTCTTAATGAGAATAATTCTGATCCAAAACCTGAATTAAGCAATGACGAGATCCTAGAGCGGATTGACGGGCTGTTTCGTGTTTTTTAAAGACTGAGCCAGCGTGCACTGTGCATTCGTGTCATTTAATGGCTATCCACACAGGGGTAAAGATGCTAGGGTTTAGCGTAGCTTACTACTTTTAAACGCTTTATGGCTAATTATGCAGCAGCCCGCATTCATCTGCTTTGCTCATGTGGACTCAACGCAAACAGGATCAAAGCAGCACATATCTACAGTTCAGCACAGGCTTTCAGAGGAAAAATCCCGAGCTTTGGCAGAAATATTACCGATTCTATGCTGTGGGGAAGAATCGGCGATTGTTGCCTTTGAGGGATTGGCTCTCAATGAGGCTTTCTCACCAGATGTTCAGAGTGTTTTGGCAAATATTGCCTGTGAAGAATCTCATCACGAGACGTTACTTCGTTCAGTCCGTGCTTCTTTGCCAGATGTCTCCCATTCTTCTCAATTGATACGTGCTATCAAACGATTTTTTATGTCAATGCGTACCCAAGACTCCGGCACTCACCTGGCCAATATCGCCGCACTGGATTCAGGGGTCTGTGTGATCATTAATCTGTTTCATCAATCGGGGTTTTTTCACAGCGATAACCAGCTCCAGCAAATATTCGGCCGCATTCACCGCGATGAGTCACGCCATGCGGCACAAACCCTTCTACTCGCCAAGCAATTCTCCTTAAATACGACTGCCATGATTCAGCAAGCAGAGTGCATCCGAGAAGGCTTACGAGAAATACTTATCCTAAAGCGAGATGCTTTTGACTGTTTGGGTGTTGACTGTAATATTCTCGATCAGAGGCTGACCCAATTACCGGGGGCATTTTTGACGTGAAACACACCTCGGCCTCAATTCCAGACCCGATAACGTTTTGGGGCGACACCCGAAGGCTAACTGTCTTGGGATCTGCCAGCGCTTTACCAGGAGAGCCTGTGACAACAGCGGCTCTTTTGGAGCGGATGTATTCACAATTTGGTTTCGATTTGCGCAGGCAAGGCAATGTCATCGCTCAGCATCTTGGCATCGAGTCGAGATATCTCTCTAGGCCCTTTCTCTTGCGGCAAGAAGGTCCTGTTCCTGAGTCCAGCAACTCAGCGCTCTGTTACCAGGCCTTGATGAAAGCTCTGCAAGAGGCCAATGTGGCTGTCAATGATCTCCAGTATCTGATAGGCCATACCACCACCCCGGACCGTTTATTGCCGTCTAATATTTCACAAGTGGCGGCGTTGGCTGGATTTAGGGGACCTTTTGTGGAGTTACGTCAGGCCTGTACAGGTTTTGTTAATGCCCTTCTCTTTGCGATGGGCTTATTGAGTGAAAATGCTTCGGGCCCAATTGCGATTGTGGGATCTGAAGTGGGGTCTGTGTTTTTCGATCCTGAGCGAGCCACGTGTGACAAAGGGCAATTGGTCAATATGCTTCAGATGGGTGATGGGGCAGCCGCGGTGATAGTCAGTAAAGAAAAGCATTTGACAGGCTCTTCGCTCAGTTCTGTGTTTCACGGTCAAATCGGCTGGGACAGGCAACCTGGATTAAGCCTGCAGATAAGCAATCAGCCGATCACAGAGTTTCATCACGATTTTGCTTCCATCAGGACCTACGGACTCGATCTCTTTGTTGCTGGTTTAACGGCTGCACAACAACTCGGGATTGAACCCAGCGCGTGTCATATGATACTGCCGCATCAGGCCAATGGTGTTATGGATCAGGTGCTCTCTCCCTTGCTACCGGGACACTCAGGTATTATTACTCACGGAAAAAAAGTGGGTAATACCGGCTCTTCTGCAATATGGCTGGCTTTTGATGCAGAGCGCAGACAGCTTCCCGCAGGAGGAAAATTACTGGCACTCGGGGCTGAAGCGACCAAGTATATGTATGGAGGCTTTCTTTATGAAGCCTGAAGGACCGGACATTAATCAATATTACCAGGCCCAGTCCCAGGCTCAGGCTCAGACATTGATTGATCTCAACGGGATTCAAAAGTGTTATGGTTCGCAGTCCGTCTTACAAGATTTTTCACTCACTCTTCAGGCTGGAGAAATTTGTGGATTTGTGGGGGCCAATGGCGGCGGGAAAACCACTGCAATGAGAATCATTTCTGGATTACTGAAACCCAACAGTGGTGGTGGCAAGGTTTTAGACTTTGATTTGCTTTCCCAATCAACGCAAATTCGCTGTGCCATTGGTTATATGACCCAGCACCATGCACTCTATAAAGATTTAACCGTGATAGAAAATTTATGGGCCAAAACCATGATGTACGATTTGGATCAACCGCAGTCTGTGATTGACAGCTTGCTCCAGCGCTTAGAGCTTCAGAGCATTGGCAATCGGCGAGTCGGTATTCTCTCTGGGGGTTGGGCCAGAAGGGCCCAATTTGCGGCAGCCCTGGTGCACCGTCCTCAATTACTGCTTTTGGACGAGCCCACCACGGGACTGGACATTCACTCTCGTGAAATGTTGTGGAAACATATTGCACGCTTGGCCGAAGAAGGCACAGCTTGCCTGATCAGCACGCATGATTTGTATGAGGCACAACGCTGCCATAAAATGGCAGTTTTTGTCCGTGGGCGCATTGTTGCCCTGGATTCACCCCAAAACCTAATGCATCAGCAAAATGTCAGCACCTTGGAAGCCGCCATTCTAGAGTTAACCCGGGAACAGAATGAATCACGATGATAACAACCTCTGGCAACTATCTATTAAGAAAACATCTAAAAAGGACCCTGGCTGTTGCCTGGATTGAAGCCCTTTTGGTGTTGAGAGACCGCACAACATTGACACTGATTTTGGTGATTCCAGCCGTTCAAATGGCCTTGTTTGGCTATGCCATCAAGCCCCTGCCCGAAAATGTTCCGTTAGTGTTGTCTGGGGCTCCAACGGAAGCACACTTTTTACAAACCCTTCAGCGGCTCAAAATCTTTAAGATTGTAGGAGAGAACTTGCCAAAAGGCAGCGCACGGCAGATTGTAAAAGAAAGAAAGGCAGTCATTGGCATTGAATTTCCTCCGGATGAGGTGTCCGATCTTACTGTAAAAGACGATACGGCTGCTGACAATCAGGTTCAAATTTTTGTAGATGATAGTGATCCCCAACAAGCACTGCCGGCATTGACCACGCTAGAGGATGGGTACCTCAAGGACATGGCCGAAGCGCAGGGGACTCCGGTTTCGTTTTCCGTTATTCACCTCTATAACCCAGACAACCGTCACGATTGGGCGGTGATGCCAGGAATAGCGGGCGTGGTGGTGATGATTAGCATGTTACTGTTGGGAGCATTATCGTTGGTTCGAGAACGAGAACAAGGAACGTGGGAGGCACTCCTGGCCACGCCGGTTAACGCCATAGAAGCGTTGCTAGGTAAACTTGCACCCTATCTTTTATTGGGAACACTACAAGCAGCCACAGTCGTTCTGGCCGGATGGCTTCTATTTCAAATCCCCGTCAAAGCCTCTATTTTATGGCTTTTGCCGTTATCTGCACTCTATGCATTTGCCCATCTCAGTGTGGGCTTTGCCATTTCTGCATTGGCCAAGCGCCAGGTACAGGCCATTCAAGGAGCGGTCTTCTTTTATTTGCCGTCCATGTTGCTCTCTGGATTTTTATATCCGTTCACCAATATGCCTGTCTGGGCCCAGTATATAGGGAGTGTGCTTCCACTCACTCATTTCATCATTGCGGCTCGTGGCATTATTTTGCAACAAGCGACAGGAGATATTGTCTTGCAAGAGGCAGTGCCAATATTGGGCTTTACGGTAATCGCTGTGTTTGCTGCTGTGGGAGCCTACCGAACCCGGATTTAAATTAAAACCAACCTAGAAACGGCCTAGAAACGGGTGGTTAAATCTGTCAGCCATTGGGGCGAAATAGCGATAAACCAGGCTTCCAGAGCATGATCCAGCCCAGTTAGTATCAACGTTGCAATCATCACAGTGCAGACACCCAAAGCAGTTTTACCGATTTTGCCTGTCATCATCATATTCTGCCGCCATTGTCCGAGCGATTGGCGAGAGATTGACCCCACAACCAGCACAGGGACAGCAGCTCCCATACCAAAAATAACCAGACACAATACGGCCAGAAAAAACTGTTTCCCTTCTGCAGCCAAAACAGAGGCTGTTCCCAGTGTAGGGCCAATACAAGGACTCCAAATGGCACCCAATAGTAATCCAATTAAAAATTGTCCTGTTAACCCTTGAGGGGACACTTTCAACAGTAAGTTGTTCCCGGTCTGGCCAATCCCACTGGTCCAGATTGCAAAGGTCTGTTGCAATTTTTCGCTCAGCAGGACGATGCCCATCAGCCCCAAAATAATGGCAGAACCTTTACGAAAGGTCTCCCCGTCCAACCCCAGACTAATTCCCAGGGTGGCCACAAACAGACCAATGGCTACAAAAGAGATAACAAGCCCACTGGTTAAGGCGAGAACACCGTAACGATGAGCAGAAGCTGCCGGGGCCACCACAAGTGGTAACAAAGGCAGTACACATGGGGACAGAGTTGAAAGTAGTCCTGCAAGAAAGGCAATACCGAGGCTAAAAAAATTCAGAGACACCGTGCTTATTCCTACTTTAGACTCGACTCGAGTAATTTGCGAATCGTGTTGGTAGACACCGCCCATGTGACACGTCCGGTTTCTTTCTTTCCATGAAAAGCAATCAACGTGCTCTGGCGGTTGGCGCGAAATGCTTTTAACTCTTCTTTTTGGTGATCAAAATCCAACCGGAAAATAATAATGTCCTTAAACTGTGGCTCAGTCTGAAGGCCGGTGAGGACTCGTTGCTGCCTGGCACAGAAGGGACACCATGGGGCATAAACATCCACAATGATAGACTTTCCAGCTTCTTGGGCTGTTGCCAGCGCAGACGGGGTGAAAGGAATTTCAGTATCAGCCAATACAGGCACCAACAGAGCTAACCCCAGACAAAACGCCATAAATAACGACATAGAAAGCCGATACAACGGTGGAAGTGTTTTCATCAGAAAAAGTCTCCAAGCCAGAAAAAATTTACCAGTTTCACGCGACAACTCTCATCGTACTTGAATCATCCCTCACGATTCGAGCATTTATATGACAAGGGGGGTTGCTAATTTTGTCAGTAATTGTGCGGCCTCTAAATAGGTCTGCACAGAGTATATTGGCCACGAAGAGGGAAGATCTTTGACCGTAACGGACATCACAGTAGTATTTTCTGTGACTGCAATGATAGGAATATTTCTTTCACCACAGGCCAGCACAGGCAGACCGCCCAGCGCATCGGTGGGGACAACCAAGGCCGTGAGATCCTGAATGGCAAGGGTCTCAGAGTGGAATTCAGAGGGGAATGCTGAACCGGATTTTGAAAAAATTTCATATTGTGGGGCCCGTGCAAGCCCCTGAAGCACACAGGGCAGATAACTCATCGTGATCCATTCTGCTGCCAGACGGGGATCCAGTGCGTGCTGTGTTGCCTGGTGAATCGTGTCTAAGGCATCTTTTAGTGAAAACACCGGAGCATGGGCTGCAGGTATCTGATACCGAGCAACCACGGCATGAGAGAGCATCGCTTCTATCCCGCCAATAGGATCAACCCCGCGGCCTTGGGCGTAAGACTGGGCAAGATCCGGAGTCTCCTCAGGCATTTGGCAGCAAATAGCCAGCGCATTGGCACCGCGGGCAATCAAGCGGTCACAAGCGGTAAAAAGAGTCTCTGGATTTAGACACAGACCGCTCGAAGCACCCGACGAAATTTGTGTCAAACTGACCTGAACGGGTTCTGGGGTGCTTTCTACGGCTGCAATATTCAGCCCAAAGCTTTGAGCAGTGGCGGCTATTACGTTGTCTTGAAACTGCCTCATGCCCGGCTCAATGCCTGCATCAAACACAACCCCGATTCGATTTTCCCCTGCTGAAGGCATCTGTAGACCCCACTCTCCCATAAAGAAGCGGTCAAGCGCGTAACCTTCCACATAGAGACCGTTGTCTGGCAGCGTTTGGAAAATAGCCGCATTCGAGACATTGGGGTGAGTAATGCAATAATCGCTCACTGAGGCGATCTGTTTTAGAGCAGGTCCTGCATCACCGGCATAGCCACCCACGGAAGCCCCAATGCCGGTGGGGATAACCACTGCAGAGATAAGGGGTTTCGTGTGCACGGTTATTGAATGACGCGGGCTACAAAAGGAAGGTTTCGGCACAGACCGGCCTTATCCAAGCCGTAACCCACCATAAAATCATTGCCCACAGTAAATCCAACAAAATCCAACACCAAGTCTTTGGCTTCGGGCTTGCGGGCCTCTGGTTTATCGAGCAAAACAGCCAAACGCAAAGACCGTGTATGGTGTAAAGACCGCAGATATTCTGTGAAAAACTGCATGGTCAGTCCCGTATCCACAATATCTTCCACAATCAGCACATCACGGTCAGCTAAATTTGGCAATGACAGGTCAACAGGCCGGACTTGGCCCGAAGAGTGCATTTGGTTCCCGTAGCTCGACAGTCGAACAAACTCAATTTCACAAGGAACGGTGATATGGCGAACCAAATCGGCCAAAAATAGGAAGGCACCCTTAAGCACTGCAATCACCACCAGATTTTGACTTTCTTTATATTGGGCATTGATTTCGGCAGCCATTGCTTTTAAACGGTTTTGAATCGCATCCTCTGAAATTAAAACTTCCATAGATGCAGCAGATACAGCGTTTTCTATGCCAGCGCTCATGACTTAGGATTCTCCTTTGGCAAAGCTCTCTGTTAATGCGTGAATTCTTAGACGGTGCGTGGGTTTCCCATTAGGTCTGAGACGCTCACTCATCGCGTGCCCTACGACCCATAGGACAAGGTCTTGATGGGCTAAGACCAATAGTGCATCCCGCTCAAAACGGGGTATTTTTTTATTGATCAGGTATTTTTTCAGACGCATCGGTTGTGCCATGCCCAAAGGTTGAAAACGATCCCCGGGTTTACGGGTGCGTAGCTCCAGTTTGAGTGTATCAAAGGGGAGAAGATTGACCCAAATTTCAGATAGCACATCTTCCTCAATCATTTCTTTGCCGGTGTCTGGGTTTATTTCTTGAACAGATTGCTCGCAAACAGATTGTTCGGACTGCTCGGATTGCTCGGAGGTAGTCTCTTCGACTCCGTCCACTTCCTCTTCTTCTAGAACGGGGTTAGCAATGACAGGAGGGCCTTTAGGGGTGGATGCTTTGGGCATAGCCGGCTTGGGTGGCTGATAGGGAAGCGCCTCAAACACAACTTGAAAGGGCTCACAAGGGGTGGCTTCTTTGAGAGAGACTGGGCAAGAGACCACACTGTCCCCGTTCACAGACGGGCTGAGTCGCTGCTGCATACTGGGTGTCAGAATTGTTAAAGTCAGTTTTTCCTGATATAGGTTTAAAAACCGGGGGTGTCCGTCTTCAGAGGCATTGATTGAATATAGCGCGGAATCGGGGTTGCTACGGTGTCCCCCTTTGAGAAAGCGAATCAATCTTTCTACCGACTCAAAATCACTATCTGCCTGCCAGTGGATTAACAATTTTCGGGCGATACTTCGTTGATAAGCGGTTTCTAGCTGATTAAAGTATACGACGTCAAAGGCATTGTCTTGAAAAGCACGCTGCCAAATAGGGGCAAGTGCCTGTTGCACTATTTCTGTATTGTCGAGTGCGAGCTCAACGGTTCTCAACAAAGAGGCTTTCAGCATTGGAAAACGTTTTTGAAGCTGAGGCAAGAACTCGTGGCGGAGATGATTACGCTGGTAGTGTGTGTCTTTATTGCTAGGGTCATCAAACCAGGCAATTCCTTGTGGTTTCAGCGTGTCCTCTGCGTAGCGTGCGATGCCTTCTGAAAAAATATCTAAGCAGGGTCTTAATATGGACACAGGCAAACCCAAACGAACATCATCGAGAATCAGCTTTCTCTGAATGCCTGTCATGCCGTCCATGCCCGTCCCACGGAATAGCCGGAAAAGCAAGGTTTCTATCTGATCATCAGCGTGGTGGCCTGTCAGCAAGGCATCCGCTTTTAACGCCTGTGTTAGGTGGGTCAAACGGTAGTATCGAGCTTGACGGGCTTTATGCTCTGTTTTTGCCTGTTCACGGTCACAGGGCAATATTACCAGCGGAACCCCCAGTGTTTGGGTGGTTTTCACTAGTGTAGCAATTTCTGGGATCCCGGGAAAGCTTGCCGAACCAGAATTTCTCCACCCATGATCGACATAGGCCGCTGTTAGTGTGATGGGATATTCCTGCCTGAGTGCGGCAAGCACGTGGAGTAATACAGTAGAATCAAGCCCGCCAGAAAAGGCAATCACAAAATGGGCTTGACGCGTATTGGTTAAGAAGCCTTCAGCTTGAAGATTATGAAGCACCAGGGAGGAGAGCAAGGAGAGAGCGTCCTTTAATTTACATGAACCTTCTTAAGAGGCTACCGAAAAAGCACCTGGCTGACAAATCGACCCGTTTGGGAGATAGTATTTTCCCCTGCTAAGTCTCATTGAATTCAGGGGAACAAATTTAAACCCAGTGCGTCCCCACTGCCATTAGCAGTACAAATTAAAATGAGAGGAATGAGACGATGTCAGAACAACCCTCCTTTCTCACTCGATTTTTTCAGTTTTTTGCCAGTAAATTGCCGGCATTAAGCTTTGCAGTTGCATTGACAGCCTTGTTGCTTGCCAGTGGGCAGGCTTTTACTGGAAAATCAGCCCCGATTGATTGGCGAGACGCAGTCAATAAAGCCAATCAAAAAGAAGATTATCAGCTTGCTATGCGCAATCAGCACGACGGTAATAACGCGTGGCAAAGCATGTTTGGTAACAATCCAAATTTGATTGCAGATGTTGCCCAGCAAATGGCGCCTTCAGTGGTTAATATTGATGTTTCACGAACGCGTACCGCGGTGATGCCCATGTCTCCTTTCAGCGATGACATGTTGAGACAATTCTTTGGGTTTGATCCAGGAGATGAGGGTGGTGCTTCCCCCTTCCGTCGTTTTGGCGGGACGTTGCCTAAACAGGTAGAAATTGGCAATGGCTCTGGGGTTATTATTGATCCACAAGGGCATATTCTGACCAATAACCACGTGGTGTTTCAGGCTGATAAAATTACGGCTACCCTGCAAGACGGACGAAAACTTCCTGCCCGTATTGTGGGAGCAGATAAATACAGCGATCTCGCTGTTTTAAAAATTGATGCCCCCAATTTAAAGCCAGCGCTCATCGGCAATTCGGATAAACTCCGTCCAGGAGAATGGGTGATTGCCGTGGGTAGCCCTTTAGGCTTTGATCATACAGTGACCTTGGGCATTATTAGTGGTATTTCTCGTCGTGTCCCAGACATCAACACCAATGTGGATTTTATTCAGACCGATGCTGCGATCAATCCGGGAAATTCCGGTGGGCCACTGGTCAATCTTAAGGGAGAAATTATTGGGATTAACACGGCCATCTCTGGTAGGGCTCAAAACATTGGCTTTGCTATTCCTGTTAATGTGGTGAAAAAAGTATCGGATGCGATTATCGCTAGTGGCCGGGTGCAGCGTCCCTGGATTGGGATTTCAATGACGGATATTAGCCCAGAACTTGCTCAAAGTCTTGGCTTGCCCGGTAATACTGAAGGCGTCGTGGTTGCACAAGTGATGCCCAAGAGCCCAGCGGCTCAATCTGGATTTAGACAGGGCGATATTATTCAACGGTTAGACGGGCAAAAGATCGCCTCTCCAAAAGCGGTTCAGGATGCGGTAAAAGACCGACCTATTGGGACCAAACTCTCCTTCCAGATTTTGCGTGACGGCAATTTAATGGCGCTTCAGGCCCGGACAGAGCAACTTCCTGAGAGTACAGAAAGTTTTCAGGAGAAATAAGCCCTAGTTTCTTGAAATAAGCCCTAGTCTCTTTCTGATCAAAAAAATAAATCCCTCGAAGTGGTCCGAGGGAGTGTTGTTGTCTGAGTAGAGTTGAGTCGTAGAGTCGAGTTAAATGTGAAAATGCTTGAGTGAAAAAAATTTTATATGGAGTGAGGAACGAGAAACTTGAGAAGTGAGAATTGAGTGAGTTAAATCTTGTATATGCATAAAAACAATCATTACCATTTCGATGTTAGTTTGTTAAGAAAATTAAAGAGACGCTTTTGAAAGCGCTCCATTTAAAATAAATACGCGGGTAAATCAGCCAAGCTCAAAGGAGTCCCCTCAGGCGATGCTCAAGCAGCGTCAGTATTTAATCTTGTTACTCTGTGTCATTATCCTGGTCACTCTCCTCAGCCTGCTCTATCCTGCCTATAGTGAGGCTTTGGACCAAAAGACAGAGATGCAACAGAGCGATATGTTGATCGACTCAATCCGCAGCAATATCATCAAACACAGTCAAGAAGGGCAATTATTTCTCGAGCGTGAGCAATACGGCCATGCGGTAGCGGAATTTAAAATTGCGCTTCAGTTAAATCCCTCAGCCTCTTTGGCTGCCCCGTTGTACAATAATTTGGGTGTTGCGTTTCGTGAATCTGGAGACTATCTCTTTGCCGTGGCCTCATTTCAGCGGGCCATTCGGCTGACCCCTTCTGTTGAACTGTATTATAAAAACTTGATTGCGACTTACGATCGCTACGGGAAACTCGTGAAAGCCTATGAAGGCTTTAAGAGAACCACAAAAATCAATCCCAGTGACGGGGAGGCATGGTTTTTGTTGGGTTTAATCAATGAACGTGTGGGGAGAACTGAGATGGCCGTGCAAGCTTTTAAGAAATGTCGCCAGTTAGAGCCCAATTCCTTGCTTGCTCGTGCTGCAAAATCCCACTTCTAATCCCTTGCTGCAAATCCCTTTCTTCTTACAGGTTTTTTCAGCATGTTCTTCATACAGGCAGGCAGGCAGGAGCCACTGTGATATTGTCAAATATAGTAATTCACAAATAAAATAGTTTGATAAAAGCGATGCTGACAAACGGTTTGACACAACCCAATCTAACAACCAATTTAGCAGCCCATTTAGGCTTGCTATTGGCATCTCTGATGGTGTTTATCCGCCATGTGGCTCTGTTGTTGTGGGCAGAAAAAGGCCGCAAATACGATTTGGTCAAAAAATTGTATAAGGTGAATGTGGATTATGATGTCAAAGTGCTGATTGCCTTTGATAATCCAGTTCAAATTTCAGCACTGCTTGAGCTGTTAAAGGCTTTGGATGAGCAAGAATACCCGCGAGAGAAGATTCAGGTTCATGTGGGGACTTGGGCCGATTGGATTGATGATCTCGATATCCAACTCTCCTCTGTCAAACTTCAGATATGGTCTTGCCAAGGCTCTCCTAAATCAGGACGCGGCGGACTCACTCCGTGGCTTATTGATCGTTGCCTGGCCAATACCAATGGCGGCGGGCTATTGGTGTTTTTAAAACCTACGGATATGGTGAAACCGGATTTTATTCAAAACGTAGTGAGTAAAGGGATGGACGCCTTTGTCTTGCAAGGCTATGTGGGCAGCAAGCGCAGAATTCAAACCCCATGGGGGCAATTTGTGAGCCTGTCTTCGCGTCTGTTTAACCGGGTAAATAATGCGGGGCATTACCACTTGGGGATGACCTCTCGTCTGTTGGACACAGGCTGGGCCATTAAGCAAGAGGTTCTCGAGATGATCCCCTACCGGCAAGCCAGTGAGGCATGGGACTCTATGGAGTACACAATCAGGCTAAATCTAGCCGGGTTTCGGGTGAGTTGGGCGCCCAATGTGGTTGTTTTTTCTGACCATGACTGGACATTGTGGCAGCTGGTCACGCAGACTATCAACACAGTGGGGAACCGACTATTTCTCCTGACCCGTTATGGGTCTGCGATGTTATTCGGCAGTGTGATGAAGATGGATGGCAATTTAGTCGAGCTGCTTTTTTCAACCCTTACAACCCCGGTCTTTTTGTTAGGCAGCTTTTTTGCACTGCTTATGCTGACGGACTTATCGGGTTTGACTGAAATGGGCTCTTCACTAACCTGGGGAGGCTTGGCTGTTGCGGCTTTTGTGAGTCATCTTTTGGGGATGGTCGTGGCCAGAGCTAAGCCGCAAGATTACTGGGTGACGTTTTTCTGGACGCCGGTGGTCTATTTTCTAGGGACGCTGATCTTACCGTTTGTCTTGATTAGCCTTGTCTTTGATAGCGTCCTTAAGTCAAAAGCCCCTGCTGATAAACGCTACACGACTCAGGCAACCCGCTTTAATGAAGAACTGCCAGCCGTGACCCAAAGCTCCGTGACCCAAAGCTCCGTGACCCAAAGCTCAATGAATCAAGATGAAGCGGTTGGACTGAACGGTCTCCAGCGATCGGCTCGCCAGCAGGGATTGCCGCCTTTGTTGGAGCCACAACAGCAAAGCAGTCGTTCTCAAAGCTTAGAAGAAGCGGCTCAAGAGACTGGCCCAGAATCTGGAATAATCCAGCCCAGGGCTTGGACCAAAGAACCCCGTCAGACGACAAAATCCATCGAGTTGAGTAATGGAAAGAAACGATTAAAGTGTCTGTTACACACCCAGACAGAGTTTTCTGCCGAAGGCTCAGCGACTTATCAAATGACGCTGGAATACAAGACCGTGTCGTTTCAGACATCCAAATACCGGATTGAAGATCAGGCTTTTTATGAACTGCAAGCTAAGCTGAGTGATAAGGGTTTGACCGTAATGACTTGTGGAAGTTGTGGATATTTTTATAACCCCACGGCGGATGTGCCAGACACGATGGTCAATACTGGGGTTTGTCTATACGGCAAACAGGGCAGAGAAGTGGATCTCACCACGGATGCAGTCACAGTCGTGAGTGCCGCCTGTGAACACCACGGGAATCTGTCTGAACGAGACAAAATTGTCCGTTTTTGGCAGAGTAGTCTTGTGGGTCCAGTGCCGTAAGCGAGTTAAGCTTAGTGCTTAAAAACCCGGACACCTGTTTGAATCATAGATAACCCGTATTGGTTGGCCAGTTTCAGGACGGCTTCATCTTTAATACTACCGCCTGGTTGAATGATCGCACTGATTCTGGCTTGAACAGCAGCGTGGACGTTGTCTTCGTGAGGCAGAAAGCCATCAGAGGCCATGACTGCATCTTTTGCTTCATCACAGGCGGTACGTAGAGCGCTTTCCAGTGCGCCTATACGGCTGGTTTGTCCAACCCCAATCCCTACAGTTCTACCGTCTTTGGCTAGCACGATGGCGTTGGACTTGGCGTGTTTAACAATTTTCCAGGCAAAACGCATGTCTTCAATCTGATCCAACGTGGGTTTTTTCTGTGTCACACAAGTGAGTCCGCGTTCTGTCAGGGCATCTAAATCACTGTCTTCAGGAGTAAGACTGTCTTGGGCTAGATACCAGCCTTTTTCCAACGGGCGAAGCTCTTGCAGAGTCTTTGGCGTTGAAGCTGTATGTGGGCTTTTTTTGACCAGGCGAAGATTCTTCTTGCTGGAGAGCAGTGACAGGGCGTCAGGCTCAAATTCGGGGGCGATAATGACCTCTAAAAAAACATCTTTCAGTTCTGTGGCGGTTTTCAGATCCAAAGGCTGATTTAAAGCCACCACACCACCAAAGGCACTGAGAGAGTCGCAGAAAAAAGCGGTGTGATAGGCATCAGAGATGCCTCGTTTAGAGATTGCAACACCACAGGGGTTGTTGTGCTTAATGATTGCGCAAGCGGCCTCTGAGGTGAATTCTTGGACGATATTCCAGCCGGCTTCCATATCCAATAAGTTGTTATAAGACAGGTCTTTACCCTGGATCTGCTCATAGGGTGGGATGCCAGCCGGATCAATACTGTACAAGGCGGCGTGTTGATGTGGGTTTTCGCCGTAGCGTAAGTCCTGCACCTTATACAGAGAAAGCGTGAGTGCATCTTCTGTGGGAGAAGATGTGGGCTGCTGCCCGTAAATTGTTGAGGCGATACATTGCTCATAGGCCAAAGATCGTGCAAAAGCTTGTTTGGCCAAGTGATGACGAAAAGAGTCACTGGTTTCTCCGTTGCCGAGCTTTAGTTCCTGGAGAAAGGGAGTATATTGTTCTGGGCTACAGAGGATAGCCACATGATCTGCATTTTTGGCAGCAGCTCGAAGTAGCGCTGATCCGCCAATGTCGATGGCATCGATTTTTTGGGTGCTTTCGTACGGATACAGATTGACAACCACCGTATCGACTGTAAAGGCAAGCGAATCGCGGTCTTCATCGGTGTGGGCTAATATGCTGGCAAAAACAGTAGGATGAAGGGTTTTCACCCGGCCGCCGAGCAGTTCATTAAACCCAGTGATGGTGCTGAGATCAGTAACTGGGATATTATGCGAGCGCAGATAATCTGCAGTACCCCCGGTAGCCAGTATTTGATACTCATAGCTTTGGATTAGGGCTTCGGCGAGAGTTTCTAGTTTGGACTTATCGTAGACGCTGACCAGTGCAATGGGACGCGTGGGATCAAGTCCGACGTCTGAAAGATCGTGAAAGTCTGTCATAAGGCATTCAATCCTGAATTGGCTTGCGTGTCAGAGGCGAGTTCGTGTTTAATAACGAGGCTTATTCTATCTGAAACAGAGAAAAGAGAATAGGATTTCCGTCGTGACGTTCCCACAGACTACTTATAGCGAGACAGATTTTTTCACGTATCTGTGTGATCAATGCAGCACGCCTTTTTGTGAACGCGTCCATATCTTGAACCTCGTCCTGAGTTATGTTGATGACGAGTACTGTCTTAATTGCTTAGTCAACCTTCAGTCAATCAATACCGAAGAGTCGGAAAATACAGTTGTTACTGAAGCATGGATGTCACAGATGTTGACATATGTGATGGCGCGAGATTGCTTTAAAATGCCCTGGGAGTCTTTCCAAACAGGGGCGTGTCCTCGTAAGACAAACAATCAGTGTTTTTGTGGGTGAAACCAATGAATCCAGCCCAAAATACCCCCCCTTTTTTGGATCTCAGACAAAGCAAATGTCCACTTAATTTTGTCCAAACAAAATTGGCGCTGGAAAAACTCCCCAATGGCGGTCAACTGGAGGTTTGGATTCAGTTGGACGGTGAATCCGCTCTCAATATCCCCAAAAGCTTAGCTCAAGAAGGCCACCTGGTTTTGCGCCAGGAAAGAAATGAAGCCGAAGGTTACGAACGACTCTGGATCGAGAAACGTTAAGAAACTAGCTCGAAGCGGATTTCCTCGTGATAATTTGCCATTTCGATAAACATTGCCAGTAGCTCTGGGTGAAAGCTCCGCGCCCCCTCTGAGAGCATGATTTTAATGGCTTTTTGCGAGGGAATTGCTTCTTTGTAAGGTCGTTTAGAGGTCAAAGCGTCGTATACATCTGCAATTTTGACAATGTGAGAATACGGGTGAATCTCATTGCCAGACAAGTTGTTGGGATAACCGCCCCCGCCAAACATTTCTTGGTGTTCCAGTGCGGGCCGGGCAATGTCATCGGATAGTTTGAGCGAATCGCGAATGATACGGTAGCCAAGACCTGGGTGGAGTTTCATCACTTCAAACTCTTTTTCAGTCAGGCGACCGGGTTTAAACATAATGCGTTTGGGGATCAGTAGTTTACCGAGATCATGAATAATAGATGCAAGGCCGATTTCACGGATCTCTTTTTTCCCAAAACCTGCTTTCATGGCCAAAGCCACCGCCAAAGCAGACACTTCCATTGTATGTGAGTAAGTAAATTGGTCACGCACCCTCATCTGGCTGAGATATTGGAGTTGATCGGCCTTTGTCGTGACTTCACAGACCAATTTATCGGCAAGGAGTTCACACAAGGCGACATCAGGAGCGGCCCCACGGCGAATACCGTCAAGGAAATAGCGCATCGATTTTAGGAATGAATCTGATAACGCTGGATCGAGCAGGGCGGGTTGTTCACGTTCAAAGGCTTCGCGAGCTAACAATTGCTTTGGGTCATCATGAGTGTCAACGGGCATGGTCATAAAGACGCCCTCGTGCTCAAAATATTCTGCGGGTGAGTCTGTAAAATCTTTGGGCAGATTGGCTTGGTTTCTGTATAGCCGTAAGCCTTTCATTTCAGTGAGCTCAGCGTCATTCAATCTGTAGCCAGAGCGGTACATTACTTCCCCGTCGCAACCGTACAAGTCAAAACCCAGGCGGCTTGACCCTATAAGTTCATCAAATGAGACCGCAATCAGCATAGGAGCGGTAGTCTCCTCCAACAGTTCCAAACAATCCACTTACATTGGAATATCAAAATAGTCTTCCGACTTTTAAAGTGTCGACAGTTGGCCGCAAATATTAAATTTTTTGGGTGTTCTTAAAAACTTTTGTAAAGAATGGCTGTCAGGGCGTTTAAATGCCTTAAAAATAATAAAACAGACTACAGTGATTTGCCACCGGGTTTGGCAACGCGAAATTGATGGCGTTTGACTGAAATCACGTCTGGAACCTTGCGGATGGCCTGCTGTACGCGTTCAAGATGATCCACATTCTCAACATCAATGGTTACTTCGATAATGGCTGTATTGTCTTCATGCATCCGGACCTTGGTGTTGGATAGATTGGTTCGCGTATCCGCAATTTTCCCCAATATGTCTTTCAAAACCCCAACACGGTCAATCACATGGGCCTCTAGTTTAACAGAATGCTTACTGGACGCTTGTTTTTCTGCTGCTTTTCGTCCCCACTCAACAACCATCTGTCGATCCGGGTTCACATGAGATAGATTGCTACAGTCATCTCGGTGAACCATCACCCCGCGAGAGCGGGTCACAACTCCGATAATCTCTTCTCCAGGGACAGGGGTGCAGCATTTGGCCAGATGATAGAGCATGCCTTGTAGGCCCTCAATTTCACTGTCCTTGTGTTCATAATTTTTGTGGCTTTGTTGAACCGGGCGCATTTTAGGCAGGTTGTCTTTAGCACCTTCTGTTGCCTGTGTTGCATGTGCTGTGTACTTTTTGAGTCGGTTAATCACCCTAGGGGCATTGATTTCGCCAGCACCGAGAGCTGTAAATAAATCTTCAACACAGGTATAGTTTAGTTCTTTTGCTGTGTCCATCATTCGACCTGATCGAATCAGCTCTTCCACCCCGTTTTTGGTCAGCTCCGCTTCAATCAGTTGGCGGCCTTGTGCCTCGTGCTCTTCTTTGAAGTTCTTTTTGAACCACTGACGAATTCGGGTTTTGGCCTGTTGCGTCTGAACAAACTTAATCCAGTCGAGCCGTGGGGTGCTGCGTTTGTTGGTGAGTATATCGACAATGTCTCCGTTATGGAGTTCGTAATCCAGCGTGACAATTTTGCCGTTCACTTTGGCACCAGTACAGGTGTTTCCTACTTCCGTATGAATCCGGTAGGCAAAATCCACAGGAGTAGAGCCTCTGGGGAGATCCACCACCTTGCCTTTGGGACTAAAGACAAAGACCTCATCTCGAAAGAGATCGAGTTTCACCGAGTCGACATACTCTTGAGCGTCATCTGCAGACTCTTTCATTTCAATCATTTGTTTTAGCCAGGAGAGTTTTTGATCGTCTGATGTGGCTGCACTGGCGCTACTGCCCGTCTCTTTATACTTCCAATGGGCAGCAATCCCATATTCTGCGATGCGGTGCATTTCTTTGGTTCGAATTTGTACTTCCAGTGGCTGTCCGTAAGGCCCAATCACCGTGGTGTGAAGAGATTGGTATAAATTGCTTTTCGGCATGGCGATGTAGTCTTTAAAGCGGCCAGGAATGGGTTTAAAGGCATTGTGAACCACGCCAAGAACCTCGTAACACTCACGCTCATTAGAAACAATCACTCTAACCGCACTGAGATCATAGACATCTTGGACTTTTTTTTGTCGGGTGAGCATTTTTTTATAGATGCTGTAGTAGTTTTTCACACGACCGTAGACTTTGGCTTCAATTTGAGAGGGTTGTAACTGAGATTGAATTCTTTGAGTGACTTGCTCTAATGTTTTTTCCCATTCTGCCTTGGATTGTGAGATTTCGGCTTCAATTTCACGGTATTTTTCTTCGTTTAGGTACAATAACGAGAGATCTTCGAGTTCGGCCCGGATCTTCCCCATTCCCATCCGGTTGGCCAAAGGGGCAAAAATTTCGAGCGTTTCTGCAGAAATTTTAAGCTGTTTTTCCGGCTTCATAAAGCAGAGCGTTCTCATGTTATGCAGTCGGTCACCCAGCTTGACCAAAATAACCCGAATATCATTGGCCATTGCCAAAAACATCCGCCGAAAATTTTCCGCCTGTCGTTCTTCTGCTGAAGAAAACTCGAACTTTCCTAACTTAGTCACCCCTTCCACAATGGAGGTGACTTCTTCTCCAAATCGTTTCTGCAGTTCAGCAGAAGTGGCAGGAGTATCTTCAAGTACATCGTGCAGAATGGCCGCCTGTAGGGTGGGGATATCGACCTGAATATCGGATAAAATCAGGGCCACGCTGACAGGGTGCACAATATAGTTTTCATTATTCTTTCGACGTTGCCCCTCATGCATCTGTCGGCCGTATTCAAACGCTAATCGAACCAGCTCAATCTCTTCTGGAGACCGTTTCTGCTGGGTAAGGGTTTGGCTTAATTCAGAAAATAGCGCGTCTTCCGACAAAGGAGCTGTCATCGCATCAATCGTCTCAAGTCATCCGTTTCAAGTCATCTATTTCATATTTCAAGTTATTCTAAACGTTTTTGCCGTGACTTAGAAGCGGCCTGTCTCCAGGTAGTTCTTTAAATCGTGTAATAACCATTGATTCGGGGTGTGTTTACCCTCGCTTGGGTGGCACATATCTTGGGTGTTTATCTTTTTGGGTGTCAGTAACGGGGGAATGTAATCACCAATGTGCATATGGTTAAGGTTATAAAACAGGCGAACCTTTGGGACATCAACAGCCCTGAGTAAATCCTCTAAATCTTCACTATAGGGGGTTTTTCTGGCCGGCAAAAATAACATACTGCTTAGAGGAATCACCCCGTCGTTATAACGGTAAAGGTTGTTCACTTTGCCCTCTGGAGAATCAGGTGTGTAGGTAGGAATATTATTGAGCTGGAGATTTGTGTAATCAAAGACGGCGTGGACAGAAAATCCGTAAAACGGAATAAAACTGCCAACAACGGCCTTGGGTAATTTGCGGGTGTCTTGGACCAGTTTGATAGGAGCTTCTAGCAGTGAGATCTTATCGGCCTCTTCCGTCGAGTGGTTGGGAAGATAGCTGGCATAGACCAAGAGTTTCTCTTTAAAGCGAGGAGTGGTTGAAGGTTCTCTATAAGCTTCCATAGCGGGTAATACCATATCGCCTTTGACGATATGTTGTTTGAATTGGGGTTTGGAATGATCAAAATTGTCCCAACTCAGTCCGCGTCTTAAATTACTTTTGTCAAAAAGGTAAAACCGATAAATTGCTCTATCCCACGCAGCGCGGATGGGAGAACGTAGGCCAGGGGCAAGAAATTGGGTGAACCAGTCGGGATCAAAAATAGGAGAGCCATGAAAGGGAACTGCAATGGCAATGACTTTTTCAACCCGATCATACACGGCATCATCTTCCATGGCGGTGCGTGCAATAATCCCACCCAGACTGTAGCCAATTAAAATCGGTTTTCGTTTCTGAGCTAAACTGGCCTCTGGTCCAAATATGGCCATAAAGTCCTTGGTAAAATCCTCAGATTGTTCGCTCACTTCATTGCGTGAGTCATAAATAAAGGCATAAAGCTTGCAGTGGTTTTGAAAATACGCGTTTTTTTTCGCTTCTTTTCTAAATTTGCTCCACCAGGCTCCGTTTTGAAATTCTTCTGCTCTGCCCGGGATTAGAATGACAGGAACCCGCTCACCCAAAGGAGAAGACTCAAATTGATAAATGTGATTAAGGGAATGCCGCTTTCGACTTTGTACCAATGGAACAGTCGCATTGGAAGCAGTGAGATTGACTTGGCCTCGGTGTGGAAGGTTCGAAGCTTCCGCCCAAGCGGCGTGATAAAATAAAGTCGCGCTGAAGAGACAAGCAAAAAGGCAGGCAAAAAAGCAGGCGGCTGGTAATGAAAGAGCGCTTAGTCTACTCAATCTGAATCTGCTGTATCTATCAAGTGGTTGCATTTGCATACTCTAGCATAACTCTAGCGGATAATTTTTAAGTAGTTTTTCAAGACAGTATTTAAATGACCCTTCCCATAAACAGCAATCTTGCAGACAATGAGGCCTCATCAGAGGCCTCTGTACAGCTTTCTAGCCAAGAAGCTCATTTTTCTGAGATTGCAGAGGCCTACGTGGCCTCTCGGCGAAAAATTCCTGCCACTAAGGCCTACCATGAGTACTGGCACGATCATATTCACCGGCTGGTGCTGCTGCCAAAAGAGACTGCGCCAGAGGTTTTCTATCAAACTGCCATTTATTTGGATCCCATGTGCGGGGCGGGCTTGTTCTTGGATAGGGTTTTAGATTGCTATACGAATGTTTGGGCCTGTGACTTGTCCCCTGAAATGCTGGATTATATTGAGCCAGA
>CAZZIY010000004.1:0-22882 GCA_964654525.1 uncultured Vampirovibrionales bacterium
ACCAAACAGCTTGAAACGCGGCGTAGAGACTGGGATCTCTTTTGAGATCGCTGACATGGTAGGAAACCGGCCACCGTTGTAAAACTTGTTGGGGTGTTAGGTTGTCATTCAACATGTGATCCAGAAGATCTCCGGCAATACGGCGCTGTAACGAGACAGGCATGGCATTTTGCTGGTTTTGAGGGTCATGTGCCCTATATTGAGGAGCGATCCAGGGCTGAACCCAGTGAGACATGGCGCTATCAACACCAGGGTAATCGTGGCGCTGACTGCTTATGTCTTTGATCGGGTCTGGCTGTTGATGTGTCATGATGATCTCTGTCCGCCTGTGTTTATATTATAGTGACCTGCGTTCACTCTGCAGGTCACCCGTTTAATGGACTTTTCCAGAGGCTTTCTCGATGCCACGTGATATCCCCAGAAGTAACCCCAAACAAAACGATGACGATAACCGCCTCTTAAAGGGACTGGGGATTGTTTTGACCCACGCCCAGGCAGACCAGTCGACAGGAAATGCCAGTACCCGGGCGTTTGATGTTTTGGTCAAACAAGGCGCTTGTATTCACTGGCTTCCGTTGATCCAAACCCAATTCCTGCCGTATTCACTCCAAGATAGAGGATACAAGTGGTTATTTTTCACCAGTGCCAAAGGGGTGGAGGGGTTTTTTCAGTCCCAACAAGCACAGTCGACTCCTGTGAATATCGCCAGTATTGGACCGGCCACCACTGAGGCTTTAGCAAAATACGGGTTACAACCGACGTTTGAAAGCCCTTCAGGTTCAGGGGAGGCCTTTACGAGGGCTTTTCAGGCTTATCTCAAAGATAATCCGGATATTATTGGTCCAATTCTATGGCCCTGCGGCAATTTGGCGAACCCACGGATTAAAGCCCTCTGGAGACAAAGTCCTTTGGCCGGCTTTTTCTCTGTAGAAGTTTATCAAACCAGCAAGCACAGGTATGCAACATCTCATATCAATCAGGTACTCAGCGCCAGTCATCTCATTGTGTTTGCCAGCCCCTCTGCCGTAGAATCTCTAAAAGACCAAGCCCCAGAATGGTTTAAAGGGGATTTTCCCTTAAAGATCGCCTGTATTGGAGAAACCACTGCCGTAAAGACCAAAGAACTCTTAGGACGTGTGGATATCATTCCTGAGAGGCCCGGTTATGAATACTTGGCAGCGGCCATTGCTGATTTTCTGCTGTCTTAAGAACAGGCTCTCTCAGATCAGCTTGGCATTCTGGCGGCTTTGAGATAAGATTGGTCCGCAATTACGGGTTGCCGTTACGGGTTATTTGATGCCTTGGAGTGTTTTTGGGTCGTGACCACTGATAATTTTGTCACTGATAACTTTATTGAACAGATCCAGCAGAGTAAACAACTAGGCAGTGCCCAAGCCGGATTGTCACGTTACGAGACGCCATTGGTTACGGTTGATATTGTGGTCTGTACGATTCAACAAAACCGGCTAAAAGTGTTGTTGATTCGACGTAAACGTGCCCCGTATGAGCACACCTGGGCCATTCCAGGAGGCTTTATCCGCGAAGGAGAAACCCTGGAAGAAGCCGCAGCCAACCGTCTGCAAGAAGAAACCAATGTAGAAAATATTTATCTTGAACAATTGTCCGCCTTTGGCACTCCGGGCCGGGATCCCCGGGCCCGTGTCATCACCGTTGCCTATTATGCCTTGGTCGGGGCCGATCAACTCACGTTAGCTGCCGATGCCAATGCCGAAGATGTCGCCTTGTTTTCTTCTGCAGAGCTGCCGCACCTGGCGTTTGATCACGCAGAAATTGTCCACTTCGCCCTGGAGCGCATGAAAGACCGACTGGAGACTTCCTCGATCGCCTTCCAGCTACTGCCCCAAAAGTTTACGCTCACCGAATTACAACGGGTCTACGAGCTGATCCTCAACAAATCTCTGGACAAGCGTAACTTCCGAAAAAAGATTTTGTCTTCTGGCATCCTCAAAGATATTGGAGAGACCAAGATGGAAGGCTATCACCGCCCGGCTCAGCTCTATTCATTTCAAGCCCTTTAGCCTATTTTTTCGGGTAATAAGCTCCCTGAGTGGTGATCACCTCATCCAGTTGCCTCACTGTAATGGGTCCTGTGCGCATTCCTGTCTTGGGATCGCGTTTACGCCAGTTGATGTTGGCTTTCCACTGCGGAGAGCCCACATCGTAGATAATCCGATCGGCCGGGCTGCCAATTTTGGAAGGCGCGACCACCGCCATATACACTTGCCCAGGGGAGGTCAGTTTCCCTTTATAAGGCAGCAGCCAGGCTCGAACATACCGGAGTTGTTCCATTTCCGTGAGCCCGCCAAATTCTGAGCGTGTGAAGGGTTTTTTCGTCTTCGGATTGACCCAACTCTCGTAATTAACTTTGGTCCACTGTAATAATCCCGTCGCACTGGATTTTTTATTTTGTGAAGAAGCTTTGAACGTCCCTTGCGTTTCAAAACTAATAACCCACATCAGCCAATCCGGGTTGGTATTTAATTCAGCCGCTATTTGGCAGACGGTATCCCCAAATTCCTTGCTCACCAATCCACCGTAATCACAGGTTAAACCCAGTGCAGGCTTACTTGCTTGCGGTGCATCTACGGAGGAAATCACTCGCTTATCAGACGCTTCATTCAAGCCCCCTTCAAGGAGACCAGAGTGTTGAACAACCGAATCAATCAAGGGCTGAGCCCACGAGGGGATATCCCCGGATTTAGCCGCTTCTGGACCTGCAATATAGGCCGTAATCGCTTGGCGCCAAGATTGATTCTGTCCAATCTGTGCGTCTTGATAGAGATCACTGAGATGAGCTATGCCAGTGGTGAGATTGAGCTTCCAATCGCCTTGTAATACGTCTTGAACAGTAATATTGGGGTTTTTATACGCTTTTTTCAACGGGTTAAGCCAGCGCTGGACAGTCCCTGGGGTGAGTTGGGCTGGGTTTCCTTGGTGATAATTATTGGGTGTTTGATTGGCCAAAACAGCGACAATATTACGAAACACGGGAGAAGGTACTTTATAGTCCTGTTCCAGCTTAGAGATGAAGGCAGTCACCTCATCAGCAGAGGCTATTTTCGGGAGTGCTTCTGTGATCAGTTCAGGCTCAACGGAGACATGGGGTGTCTTATCCGGTGTATCCTGAGCTGTTGATTCACTCTTTCGATCACACCCTGCGACCAATGCCATCATTGAAGCCAGAGGTGGTGCCAGCCAAAGGAGGTGTCTTTTCACGTGCATATTTTTATCTGCGCCTTATATCAAAAATGTCTGTGCTGCCTTATATAAGGACTCAACATGAATTTTTGTGCGCAGTGAAGATCTGGATAAAACAACCCGTAAAAACAACAAGTCCCTCTCTAGCAGTAAGAGAGGGACTCATTGAAGTGATTAGCTTAGGTGTTTCGCTTAGAACTGGTAGTTGGTCCGGAAACCAAATACGTAAGCGACACCGTTGGCTGTGTATCCTTGACGGTTTCCAATCAACTGGAAGCTCGGCACGAAGCTGATGCTGTCGTTGAATTGGTAGCGGTAGTAGGCTTCCAGAACATTTTCAATTCCTTGGTTTTGGAAGTTGCCACTAACCAAACCGCGACCGCCGTTTTGGAGGCTGATCCAGGCATAACCCAAACCGAGCACATCCTTTTCGCGCCAGCCGAAGGCTTTCATCGGGATGTTCAACACAACGCTGCCAGCTTGGCGAGGAGCCACGTAACCGTTTCCGCTGTTGAGGACGCGGTTAGCGTTAGCACCAGTACCTTGGTTTAAGCTAGAAGCTAAGTAGTTAGCCCCGCTGTTGTTGGAGAGCATGTAGTTGGCAGACAAACCAATCCCGCTGAAAAGCTCTTGGTTGAACCCGAGGTACAGGGAGTGTAAAGAGCTTCTGTTACGAGGATCGATGTTGTTGTTCAGCGCTAAGCTGCTGCCCAAACCACCGCTGACAGGGGTACCGGTACCCAACGCTGTACGAAGGGTGTTACCGTTTTCCCATAGGTTGTAACCACCGACATACAAGCTTCCGGGCTTCGCTTCATTGTTACCCAAGAGGCCAAGCGCTTTTGTTTTGTAGTTTAAGCGCATTTCGTAGGTCAGGTTCCAACCGTCCAAGGCGTCACCGGAGTTAATCGTTCCCAGACCTGCGGTGACATGGAAGGAGGTATCATCGTTAATGCCCCAGTTAGAGCGGTAGGCAACCATAGGCTGGTTGTAGTTCACTTGGATGCCAGGGGTATTAACGAAAGAGTAGTTTTGGAATTGGGTCAGTTCGTTACCACGGTATGGGCTGGTATCGAACAGATTCCGCCAGGGGATAACACCGGCATAGATGTCACCACTGTTGGTAATGCTGGAAGGCACAGCGCCGACCAGATTGTCTGTCAGACCCAACACACCGGATTTCAGGTGTTGTTCATAGTACATTTGCTCAACATAAACGCTGGTCCGCAGGTTTCCACCACGTGATAAACCACCGCCTGTGAGAGTACCAATTCCTTCGTTGGCCGCACTGGCGTCACCGGCAATACGGGAGTAGCCACTGAAGGGACTCGTCGCACCACCATTACCACCCGCGCCACCGCTGGGGGCCACACGGCCAAACGCAGCGATCAGACGGGTATGGAGGGTTCCAGCACCAAAGATTTTGTCCTCATCGGAATCTTCTTTCAGAGGCACATCCATGTTGAGTCTCAGACGACCCACCACAGAAATACCATCCAAAATACCATCACGAGAACCGGCAGAGGAAACGGCATTGGGTGAACGCAGACCGTTTCGACCGACATCAGACAAGAAACCAAACGTAGCGTCCCCGTGGAGCTGGGTTTTTTCCAGGAGGGCTAAACGATTATCTTGCTCACTGTTTTTTGCTTCCAAGGCGGTTGCACGAGCTTCCAATGCATTGGTACGAGCCTTAAGGGCGTTCAATTCATTGCGAAACTCATCTTGCAGACGAGCCAAGGTTTCTAAATCTGCCTTGTTGGCTTTCTCTGCACCCAGACGGGCAAGATCACGGCCAACAGATTTCATCAAGGCATTGAGGGCTGCAGCCAATTCCCAACGGGTTGGTTGCTTGTTACCACGGAACGTTTTGTCCGGATAACCTTCGATGACATCGTACTTCTCGACGAGATCACGCAGGGCTTCGTACGCCCAGTGATTGCGATCCACATCAGAGAGCTCGTCCACGCTAGCTAAAGCATGAACAGGAGTCATCGCGCCAAGGAAGGCTCCTGTGGCACCCGTTAAGAAAACACTGGCTGCAAGCAGCATGGGTGTCATTCTCTTGAAAGTCATTAACTCAAAACTCCTTACTTGCTGATACTCCGTATTCATACAATCAAACTCAACTTTTACTTTCAACACGTTTTAAACCAACTATCTCTTCTTCGATCTATCTCTTTATTCTTGATCTAAAAAGGTTCTCTTCAACTAACTTATAAAACACCAAACCCAACGGAAAGGGAAGTTATTTTTCCTCAGATAGGTTTCTATCAGTCTAAATCGTATTTTAGAGAACAGTTTCAACACGTTTTAGTTCAACACGTTTTGGCACACATTACCATCTGATTAAAATCTGCTTACCGATGATGCTGTGTGGGAATCACCTCCATCCGGATCTACCCGTAAAATACAGCCTTTAAAAGACTCCCGTTCATTATAAGAATTATTTATGTGACGCCAAGGAATCTTTGCACAATCTTTATCAAAAAATTCTTCAGATCTTAATTTAAACTTGAATTAACAACACGCTCAAATTGCTCTCGAACACGGTCAAGCGCTTCACTGATTTTACTTGGGTCTTTGCCCCCTGCTTGGGCCATTTGAGGTTTACCTCCGCCGCCGCCGCCGCAGAGAACGGCCGCTGTTTTGACACAGTCACCTGCCTTAAACCCTTGTTTTACCCAAGTCGGGCCGAGTCCACAGACAAAGTGTGCTTTGCCCTCATAATCGCTGGCCAAAAAAACCGCCAATTCTGCATGTTGACCCATCAACACTTCAACAATCTGCTTCAAACGCTCGGGACTCTCAGCTGGCAACAACACAACAAGAGGTTCAGCAAGGGGTTCAGCTTTCCCAAGATGCGCTTTCCAAATCTGGTCAGCCTGTACTTTTGCAAGCTCAAATTCAAGCGATTCTACCTGTTTTTCAAGTTTTTTTCCGTCTTGCAACAGTTTTTCCAGTTTTTCTGGCAACGCTTGTGGAGGGCTTTTCAGCATCATCGCCATCCGAGACATATCGGCTTCCATCAGCTTCACTTGTTTCAGTGCTTTCTCGCCGGCAACCATCTCAATACGGCGGACCCCTGAAGCGATTGAACTTTCAGACAGCAACTTAACCAGGCCAATATCCCCAAGCCGAGAGACATGGGTACCCCCACAAAGCTCTTGACTGCTGTCACCAAAGCGAATGACGCGA
The DNA here is from genome assembly GCA_964654525.1 of uncultured Vampirovibrionales bacterium. Lineage (GTDB taxonomy): Bacteria > Cyanobacteriota > Vampirovibrionia > Vampirovibrionales > Vampirovibrionaceae > JAIEMW01. Next base: position 6,418 of record CAZZIY010000004.1, read on the forward strand.
ACCTCATCCCCGTATTTTTCACCAAACATCGCAACCGCACCCGACTGTTTGGCGCTCTCTAAATCCATTAATAGCAACTCTCTGGGCGTATTCTCCATCACCCATTGATTGATCTGATACTCAACTCGCTGTAATTCTGAAGATGTCAAGCCTCTTGAAAAGCTAAAATCAAAGCGCGCTGCTTCCGGAGTCACTTGAGACCCTGCTTGTGCTACTTCTGGTCCCAATACTTTTTTTAATGCCGCATGGAGTAGATGAGTGGCACTGTGATGAACAGCCGCCAAGCGCCGATAATCAGGTTCTACTTGTGCCAGCAGGGTTTCTCCAACGCGAAGCTTCCCACCATTATCAAAAAGACAACGATGAATAAACAAATCACCAATCTTTACGGTATCATTCACCACCACAGTCAGCCCGTGATGTCCGTCCTCTCGAGAAAATGTGCCACGATCGCCCACTTGTCCACCCGATTCCGCATAAAAGGGAGTTTGGTCTAGCACCGCCTCAAAGGCTTGATTGGTTCCAGAGACTTCTTCGACTGACTCTCCGTCCACGATTAAGGCCTTAACCACCGCTTCAACAGTGAGCATTTCATAGCCCACAAAGCGGGTTGGCCCCACTTGGTCCAGAATATCACTATAAACCTGATCTTCCACAATGACAGACCCTTTTCGGGCTTTGCGAGCCTGGTTTTTTTGCGTCAACATCGCTGCTTCAAACCCGTCCATATCCGCAGTCAGACCGTTTTCTTGGAGAATATCTAGCGTCAACTCTGCTGGAAAACCGTAAGTATCATAGAGTTTAAACACTTGGTCTCCAGAAAGAATTTTATTTTTCAGCGTTTCAGGAGCTCTCATTAACTGCTCTAGTTGCCCCAGGCCTCGCTCCAATGTTTCCAAAAACCGTTCTTCCTCTTGGGTCACTTGGCGCTTCACTGCGGATGCTTGTGCTACCAGTTCTGGATAATCTTCTCCGTATTCAATCACCACCGCATCAATCACGGCAGCCATAAACGGTTTTTCCAAATTTAAATACCGCTTGGCATAGCGCACTGCCCGGCGAAGGATCATTCGCAGCACATATCCACGGCCTTCATTACTGGCCACAATCCCGTCACTCATTGCAAAAGCAACAAAACGGGCATGATCTACCACGATTTTCATTGCCACATCAGCGTCCGGGGACTTCCCGTACTCGATTTTACACAGTTGGGATACCTGTTTCACAATAGGCATGAGCAAGTCCGTCTCAAAGGTGTTATTTTTCCCCTGGAGCACCATCGTAATCCGCTCCAGGCCCATGCCGGTATCGATGTTCTTTTTTTCCAGCGGAGTGGTTTTCCCGTCGGCGTCTTTAAAGAGCTCCATAAAGACGAGATTCCAAATTTCAATGTAACGATCCGACTCCAAGGGATGCTCATTTGCGGGGACGGGGATATGTGCACCTAAGTCCACGTAAATTTCAGAGCATGGCCCGCAAGGACCTGTGGGCCCCGGAGGACCCCAGAAATTATTTTTAGCATCCATAAAGAAGATAGCGGCCTCTGGAACCCCAATCTCATCTCGCCAAATGTCTCGGGCCTCCATATCCGATTCAAATACAGAGATTACCAGCATTTCTTTGGGAATCCCCAGCTCTAGCGTCACAAAATCCCAGGCCCAGCGGATTACTTCACGCTTAAAGTAGTCTCCAAAGCTAAAGTTCCCCAACATCTCAAAAAACGTATGATGCCGTGGGGTACGTCCCACATTTTCCAAATCCGATGCTTTTCCGCTGACTCGGGCGCACTTTTGAGAAGTCACCACTCTTGGCGGAGAGGGTGGGGGTTCAATTCCCATAAAAACCGGGACAAACGGGAGCATTCCCGCTGGAGTCAAAAGCACCGTGGGGTTACTGGGAATCAAACTGGCACTGGGCAGGTGTTTATGCCCGCATTTCTCTTGGAAATATGCGATGAATCGTCGACGAATTTCTCGCCCTGACAGTGTATTCAGGGGGTTTGTCTGAACAGTCATACCAGTCGCCTTTACACCTTTCTAGATATGATAAAAGAAATCAGGATTTCTTGTCCTGAATTTTCCATCTTCTAAAGTGCTCATTACCGAGAACCCTTTCCAGTTTTCTCCATCTTTCACCGCTTGTCAAAACCATGCCTCATCTCTAATAATTAGAAATACACGTGGTTTTTAATAATAAGGACGGATTGAGGCTATGACTTTGGACACGCAACTGAGTACTCGCCAAGTTGGCAACATTTTGTTTGTCGATGTGGCTGCCGCCAATGTAGATTTTAGAAATGCAGAAACCCTTAAATCCACTGTTAGTAGCTTAATTCATGATGCTTCTGCTCCCAATGTTGTCCTCAACCTAGACAGAGTAGGCTTTATGGACAGCTCTGGTCTCAGTGCCTTACTTTTTTGCAAGCGTATGTGCGAAGAAGCAAACGGCCGCTTCAGCCTCTGCTCACTTCAAGCCTATGTTTTCAATCTAATCAAGCTGACCAACCTGAACAAATCGGTCTCTGTTTACAATAACGAAGCCGACGTTTTAGCCAATCAGTAATAAATAATGTTGCCGGTTAGTTTTTAACCTGAAACACCGAAAGTGGGCTGTCAAGAATCACCGTCCAACGTTCGCCCGGTTGAAATAACATATGGCGGCCCATTTGACGCGGCCCCACCCAGACAATTTTGTTATACTCCCCAATATAGGTCACTCGGTGCGTAATTTTTCGGGGCTTAGTCCCTGGCGTCAGCTCACCACCCCAACATTGATCAGGTCTTTCTGATTGGATATGGGCCTTAATTGGAAGCTCATCGCCGTTATTCAGGTTGATTTGAGAAAATTGAACACAGACAATTGCATTGCGTCCTTCCACTGGGGGCTCAAGGCGAGAGATATGCCCCAACAGCTTTGTGTTCTTGTTGAGGATCACGTCGGTGTCCAAAAAAATATCTTGCGCAATAATGGCCTCCACCGGGTCGTTCACCTGGTTATACGTCGTGTTAATGGGGGTTTGCAGTACCGCGTAAAGCGCTGTTCCAGGTTGCAGTTTAAATACCGTAAATCCTTCGCGGGGTCTGTCTTGCACCTGAACTTGCGGAGCGATAGCCTGTTGTTGAGCAACGCCAAGACAACCCCAAGATAGCAATAGGGACAGTAGACACAGGGAAAAACAAATGGTGATTCTCAGGCGGCGCAAAACGGAAGACGTCATCGTAAGGAGCCCTTTTTCTAACATTATAACCAGCTCTCAGTATAAGCAGCTCTCCGTGCTTGGTCGATTTGCCATGACATTTTTCCGTAGCCGTCAAGACTACACCTCACCTGCGGGCAGTGTTACACTCATGGAGTATGCAAACCCACTCCCAAACAGATGCTCGTCCAGGCTCTTATCAGGGCTCTTGGAAAGAGATTCCCTTTTTATCCAGCCGGTCTCAACAAGCCCTGGACACTGTTTTGGCTGCGTGTAAAAATCCAGGTTATCGCTATCAAAAGCTGACAGACTACTTTAAGACTATTTTATGGCTTAACGCAGAACCCGATGAATTTCTTCAGGGAGAAAGCCCCCTCAATAAGCTCAGTCCAGAGCTTCGTCGTTGGATTCAGCAGGATTTATCCCGTTATTTTGAAGCACAAGCAGAAACAAAAGCCGAGATGGCCGAAAAGCGCAAGGCCTATCAAAGCAAGGTGTTTGCTTATTTCCGAGAGACTGTCAGCCGAGGAGACAAGGCGCTGCTAGAGGCGCTTCGGGATTATGAGCTGGATAAAACTGGGCATGACAGAAACTGGCGACATTATTTTGGTTTTAAGTCCATTAAACGGATTGACGCCTTTTGCCACGCGGACCGTGTCACGCGGAGTCGGTGGATTGAGGCGTTTAAGGAAGATATTGCTACTTATGAGCGCAATATTGCCAAGCACGCTGAGCCTTGTCAGCACAGTGCCCGTGATGATTTTGATCTCTGGTGCGAGTTTTATGCTGATAACACCGTCAACTCAAAAAGCGCACACGCCAACAGCACTCAAGATGCTGCGTCCCGATCTGAGGAATTTAACCAGGCTTGCCGAATTATGGGACTCCAAAACACCCCTTCACTGAGCTGGGATGAGGTGAAAAAACAGTTTAGACTGCTCACGCTCCAGCATCATCCGGATCGCCCCGGGGGAGACACACAGCAAATGCAGGTGATTCTGGACGCCTTTGCGGTCTTAAAACCTTATTTCTCTGTTTAACCGTATTTCGCTATTTAAACTTTTATTGCAAGCTTGTAACGAAGCTGCCGGTTCCATGCCCGAATCCCTCTATAATAATGACTTTAATCGCAATAGAAGGAACCTCACCGCTGGTGTACTCTTCTTTCCAAACTTGGGCTGAAACCTTTAATAATCAAGAGACGCTGAGTGCCACAGAGGCCACCAAGGCCGATCTTTCTGCATTAGAACAGGCCTTGATTCAAAGCGCTTCTGGGCAAAGTCCCATCGGACATAGCCTGCCTGGCCTAAAAAGAGCCCGGAAAGGCAAAGCTGAGCTAACACTGCCAGAACCGGAGGCTTCATCCCCTGATATCACTCCCACAGAGCCAACCAGGACCGAATATCCAGAGCAAGCCTTGGATCGCTTTGCCAATATTTTGGCCAATGTGGTGATCCACCGGCTGACCCAGGATCAATTTGTGGAAAAAATGGTCCAGGCCCGCTCTCTCCAGCAAGAGAATGATGAGCTGAAAAAAGACAATGAGCAACTGGCCCTCCAAATTAAGTCCCTACTCAAGCAGCAAAAGAATGCAGAATCAGACATCCGCTCTCTGGAAACCTGCTTAGGCCAGTATAAAAGGATCGTGGGCAATTTGTTCCTAAAGCTTGACTAGGTTTCTGGCCTGCTAGCCTATTTTTCCGTAAGAATGTAGGCCCAGCCCCATCAGGTTGACTCCAAAGTAGGTGATCAGCATCAAGGCATAACCAGCCACTGACACCCAGGCCAAAACTACGGGACTATGCTCACCGTTGACCCGTAAGTGTAAATACACTCCATAACCAAGTAGGGTAACCAGGCTCATGGATTCTTTGGGATCCCAACTCCAGTAATTTCCCCAGGCTTCATTAGCCCAGAGGCCGCCCAGAATAATGCCAATGGCAAGCAAAGGAAAGCCAAAAGCCACACATCGGTAAGTTAGCTCGTCGTACAAGCTGGCCTCTGATAATTCGACAGTGGCTTGAGCATCCAGAGAAGCAGGTAAGTTACCAGACAAGCCCTGACTCAGCTGAAGCATGGACGCTCTTTCTGTATTAGGGCCCTCAGTTGCAGGTATCGGCTGCTGCAAAGCCGCAGAAACATTTCCACCGCCAAAATAAAGCTTAAACAGCGAGATCACAGAACTCAGAAATGCCAAGGTAAACATGGCATAGGACAAAATAATGATGGGCACGTGGATACTTCGCCAGTAACTTTGCAGCGCGGCTTGTAAGGGCTTAATTTCTGTCGGCAGAGAAACATCAAAGGTGAGTGCCACAATCAACAGCAGGGCAACTGGCCAGCCCAGGTGAGGTAGCTTAAACCAGCGGTCCAGCAATAAAAAGCCCAGCTGTACCCCAATAATCAGAACCAGCATGGATTCATACATATTTGACAGCGCAAAGTATTCTGCTGCCAATGATCGCAGAAATAGGGAGATTACCAGTGAGACCATGGAAACTGTAATCGCCGTAAATCCAAGGACAGGAACCCATTGGAAACGACCGTTTCTAAAGGTCCAGGAACGCACCACATAAGCAACCAGGGCAATAATCAGAGCAATCATTGCTGTATGAACCCATTGGGGTTCCGTCAGACCTATCCACATCATCATAACGTTGTAGTCCTCCTGCTCTCTTCTGGTGTCGAAGGATTTAAGCACAGTGTTAGCGCCGGATAAAGTGTTTGTAATTCTTTCAGAAAACTGAGTTTGGCCTTATTCGTCCGGTAGGATAGCAGACATTGCCCGTTGCCTTCAGCAGAGTTTTCCAAAAAAGCCACCCAGAGCTGTCTCTGAGAAAAAATACACATCACTGCCCCTGTCCCAATAATGAGAAAGGCCAGATACACCCAGAATACTTCGGGCGCTTCCTTGATTTGCAGCCCGGTGGCCATTTCTGGCTTGTCGTAAGTCACCCGAAGCCCCGGTAAAGAAGGAAATTCGCCGCTTTCCCCTTCTGCGAGTTTCAGGTTTTCCGGCATTTTTCCAGGGGCTTGGCCCAAGAAGCGTCCTTTTTCATGAAGAAATACGCGGATGTAGTTGGCCTTCACGTTGGGATCTTGCTGCACAAAAAAGGGAAAGACAATCAGAGAGCGTAATGATCCTGCAGCCTGAAATCCCGCCGGTAATGTACTAAAGCTGGCCGGCCGAGAGCCCACTTCTGTATTGATTCTGAGGGTTGCAGGTCGGTCGTTCAGCTTCAAAAACAGGCGACCGGTTGGCGTAAAACTCGCCTGATAAATCGTTAAATTACCCAAATTCAATGGATGATTGACTGAGATGGTTTCGGTTTTTACAAATGTCCCGGATCCATCACGAACATCAATGGTGGTGTAGTACTGTTGTGGGGTCTCTGGATGCTCGGGGTAATACTGGATCTTAAAATCACGGATATGAAACCGCCAATCTGCAATACTACCGCGCCACCAAGGGGCCGGCATATTGGGCATCATTTTATCCACCTGATTGAGGCTAAACTGGGTCCCAGGAGTCACCAATTTTTGAGCCTTAAACCCGGTAAACGATCCATATACAGATGAGATTAGTAGCAGCAGAATACCCAAATGAGCCACCACAGGACCAAAGCGACTGAAATTTCCCTTGCTGGCGTAAAGCCTGTTCTCTTGTTGATAGACTCGGTAGTGAAACTTTTTGCTTAAGAGCGTCTTTACTGCAGTGATCTTCTCTGAATTAGAATTAGGCGAAAACGGAACAGAAAAGTGCTGAGAGCTACTCAAGATATGTTCCGGGCTACAATATGTTACCTGTGTGGCACTTAAATAGGCCGGCCGCAGCCACTGAAAGCTGCCAAAAAGAAGATTGAAAAAAAACAGCACCTCTAGGCAAATAAACCAATAGGAGCTATAGACCGTAAACAGCCCCAGCGCCTTCATCCATCGGTAGTGTTCACCAAATTGGGCCTTTACTTTGGGCAGTTCGACCAGGCCCTCTTGGGGCATCCACACACCGATTAGCACGCCCGTCGCCAAGAGACTCAGCAGTAAAATCGCCAAAGGGATCGAGCGGAAGACGGAAAAGGTATCTCCCAGAACAACAGCCCACCGAAGCAGTGCAGAGGCCGTGGTGTTATCGCTGACTTGTTCGGGGGTCTCTTTTGTTGGAAAGACTGGACTAACCGACATAAAATTGGCTTTCTGAAAGTAACGGGTTTTAAGCCCTGATTATCATCCAAAGGGGCACGGCGCTTCAATGCGAAAAACCACGTAATGCGTAAAATCGACTTTTTATTGTCGACTATAATAATGGTAGTAACAAAACTATCAAAGCTGAATTGCCTACCAGAAAAGACCGTAATGAGATTGACATTGAAACAATTATCCTATGCTCTGTTAACAGCCTTTGTATTTCAAAGCTTTCTCGCCGTTATTGCCGCCCCATTTGCAGGAATTAGTGGGATACACGTCGAAGAAGTTCCTGATGGGTCAGTCAATATTGCCTTCCAGTCCGATCTGCCTTTTCGCTATGAGCTGATCAATCTGAACGAAAACCAAGTAGCTATTCGTCTAGAAAACGCTCGCATTGTGGATAGTCTGGTGGATGCCTCACGGCAAATCAACCCTGGCATATTTTCTGACAGTGGCGATCAGAAAAAAGTCCCCCTTATCCTGAGTGCTCGGGTTTCCCAAGATCCCAACACCCCGGATGAAACCGTGATTTTAGAAGGCCCCAATCTGGGACGGCGGCTTTTGCAAATCCAAGGCGGTGTTGCGATCAGTTCTGAGCCACAGTCAAATACAATTTCAGCTGAAAACGGTTCACTCGCCCCCCGCCCCTCGGATACGATTTCCACTGAGGTCCTGTTGAACTTTTTGGCTCAAGCAGACGATCCACAGCATTTGCCTCACTTAGCATCTCCTCACTCACAGGCACGCCCTCAAGTGAGTACGCCCACAAAAAATACGAACGCTGCCAAAGCACCTGAGAGTACAGATCTCAATCCGTTGGCCTTTCTGGCCCGTGCCGCTAAAAATTCTCCAGGCGGTGGTATGGTTCTCAACTTTGGCCAGGCAGAAAATATTCCCACAGATACCACCAACGCTATAACCAGCGCTGAGGAAACCCCAGACTTACGGCTTACTCAAGGCAAACCAGAGCAAGGCAAGCCGGTTCAAGAGAATAATAGCGGTCTTACCTATTCTGTAAGCAACAGCGACACCCCTTCAGGGACAATCACTGAAGCCACACCGCACACAACGTATATTGATCTGTCGGCAAGCAAGCCCGCCGCCTACAATGCACTCAGTTATCAGGAAGGCCCCCAAAAAGAAGTTCAAGAAGCGGTTTCTACATGGGTGAATAAGGCCTTAAGTGCTTACAAAATTAAAGATTGGCCGACCGCACTCAGTGCGCTGTCCAAAGCCATTCAAGCCAACCCAGCAGCCTCTGCCTTGTATGCTGCCAAAGCCGAAGTCTACCGACTCAGCGCGCAAAGTGATAACACCGTTAAATGCTATTTCTTGGCCCTAGAAAAAGCGGAAGATGCCGCTAAACAGTCTCAGTACAGCCAGCGCCTTCTTACTTTGGCACAACAGACCCCAGACAAAGCACTGGCTCTAGATACGCTCCAGCAACTGGAAGCCACGGCTCCAAGCTGCACCAAAACACGGGCCGATTTTTACCGGGTGAAAGGTGCTCGGCTATTTGATCTCGCCCGTTACGATGAGGCTGTGATTGCACTGAAAAAGGCCACACAACTCTCGCCCAAAGATGTCCACGCCTGGTATCTCCAGGGGATGGCCTATGAGTTCCAGGGAAAAACGCAACTGGCCAAACAGGCCTTTTTACGGGGGAAAGCCCTTGCTCCCAAGCGGCGTGATATCCAGGCAGCATTATCTCGAGTGTCTTCAGCTCGAGTATCTTCAGGGTGATAACACCGTGATTGACTGCCGGCAAGTCACCAAACGCTATGATAGCGGTCTGGTACTCAACTCCGTGGATTTACAAGTCCCTGAAGGACAAACCGTTGCCCTAATAGGCCCGTCTGGCTGCGGGAAAAGCACACTCCTAAGGTGTTTAAATGGACTAGAATCGATTGACAGTGGAGTGATTCGAGTCAATCAAACTGAAATAAACGCTCCTGGGGTCAATATGAATGCATTTCGAGCGAATATTGGGATTGTATTCCAGCAATTTAATCTCTTTCCGCATCTAACCGTTTTAGAAAATGTGATTCTCGGGCCGATTCGGGTCAAAAAAGTCCCGAAATACGACGCGATCGACAGAGCCAAACGCCTGCTCGATCGGGTGGGGATTTGGGAAAAAGCATCGAGCTACCCAGCGCAACTATCCGGGGGGCAACAACAGCGGGTAGCCATTGCTCGAAGCCTTGCGATGGAACCGGTCTTAATGCTTTTAGACGAGCCCACCAGTGCCCTCGATCCGCTGATGACACACGAGGTGTTCTCGGTGATTCAGGATGTCAGCGAGCAGGGGATGACGCTCTTGATTGTGACGCATGAGCTGGGTTTTGCGCGGCGGGTGGCCGATCGACTCCTGTTTATGTACCAAGGACAAATTGAAGAAGACGGACCGCCTGAAAGCATTTTTCAACAACCAAAAAGCCCGCACACCGTCCGGTTTTTGGAGCAGGTACAGGCTTTTTAGGTTTATTTAGTTGCTGAAATCGTTTTATCTAGATACCGCAGGCGGCGGGAGTTTTGGCGGATTCTGGCTTTTCGTAGACCCAGCCTTCAGTCGTGCGGTCCCAACCGGCCAACAGTTCATTGGGGCCAAAAAAGATGGCGAGTTCTCGCTCTGCACTGGCGACACTGTCTGAGCCGTGGATAATATTACGGCCGAGATCCACGGCAAAATCACCGCGAATGGTACCGGGAGCCGATTCCTTCGGGTTGGTGGCACCCATCATTTTGCGAGCAGATTCCACCACATTGTTGCCTTCCCAGGCCATTGCCACAATCGGGGCACTGGTGATAAAGCTGACCAGGCCGCCAAAGAAGGGTTTTTCACGGTGCTCACCGTAATGCTCTTCGGCCTGAGCCTTACTGACCTGCATCAACTTCAGTCCAATCAGCTTAAAGCCTTTGCGCTCAAAGCGGGTAATAATCTCTCCGATAAAGCCGCGTTGCACAGCATCGGGTTTTAAGGCAATAAAGGTACGTTCCATCAGCAATAGACTCCTGCTTACATTATTTCTGCAGTCTAACAAAAAAGCAGCATAGGTAAAAATTGCCAAAAATGCTTGAGTTAGGACTCAGTAATCTGGGTGATGGCCTCAGTCAATTGCTTAAATTGGGGGTCAACATAACCATTATTACCGCCTTTTCTTCGACCCACAGTCTCCTTCACCCGCTGCAAGAGCTTGTCAAAGGTGTTGACACTGGGGATATAGGCCGGCATCACATGAATTTTTTTTAGCAAACCTGCCAGCACACCAGCCTCAGGGTCCATCCCGAAGAGGCGAGCACCCAGTTCGTGATCCAAACGGGTCAAGGTTTCAGACCAGACTATTTTTCCAGCGTCTTTTCCAGTGTCTGGCGAGGGATCATCTGAAAAGATATTGGTTCGAGTGATGGTTCTCCCATCTTGAAATCGAGCATCTTGGACACGAGGGTCAGCAGCTTTAGGCGTAGCACCTTCAGTGGCTGCTTGATTAATCCGCTCCAACAGTTCTTCTGTTGTCGCCATCAGGGCTGATAGGGCTTGTTTTTGGGCGACAGAAAAGGCCCCAAACTGTGGCGATAAAGGCCGTGTTTGAACGTTCACCGGTTGAATTTTCATAGAACACACACTCCACTGGGTTTTAAACACACACACCATTTATTTACTCACTTGCCTGTATTAAACCCAAAACATGAAGAAATTGCTTGCAGAAATTTACCTTCAAAAAACGAATGACCGTTTTTCTCGGGCAATTTTTCTCAGGTCTCCTTTTTTATGGTTTCATAACAAGTTGTTCCCCCCGAGTGAGTGTTTTACCAGAGCGACCGTTTCAATGCTTTCCGTCTTTGCATTTCAGAATTCGATTAAACCCAAGCAGGCTTCACTTGGCCTGAAGCGACATCATACAAAAACCAACGGTATTACATCACCTCTTGCAGCGCCTCTTCCTCGTCAAGATACCTTCACGCTTCGCTTTGGAAGTCGATCTGGCTTTGATAATAGCGGTTCTTCTGGGGAAGGCTTTTTATCCGGCGGGGATGATGAGCCGGGCTATGACGATCCCCTCATGAACACGGGCATGATGGCCTATGCAAGCGCCAAATTTGACCAAGCACTCCCACCACTGGAAGCCGTGGTTGGCCAATTTGACCGTAAAACAGCAGCTCATCAAACAATCTCTGAAGACGTAGCAGAAAATATACAAGATGTGTACCGCAGCCTGATCCATATTTATCTCAATGAGCGCCATTCTGTCGGCATGGAAAGCCCTGATCAAGTCAGAAAAGCCCTCAATAGAGCTCTTCAACTCTTAGAGCGGCGTTTTTCAGCACTGGAAAAACAAACCGACGTGGAGCCAGGCGAACTCTCTCAATGCCACTTTCAATACGGTATGGCCTTCCTTCAACAATCAGACTTGGGTCAACCCGAAGCCGCCCGTCTGAACCTGTTGCAACGCGCAGAACGAGAGTTTATGATTGCCTTAAAACATGAACGCACTGCCCGTCTGGCACTGGAGCCAGAGCCTACTTTACAGATCGATATCCTGTTTCATTTGGGGATGGCACAAACCGCATTGGGGTATCCAGAAGAGGCTAGACTACGGGTTGTCCAGGCCAAGGCCTTATTGGAAAAAGAAACCCCGCATACTCCCACACAAGTGGCCAGTGTGAAAGAGCGCATGGACTTTATTCAGGGATCGCTACAACATATTGAAGCCGATATTGCCGCCCGTAAAAAGGGTGAGGCTTTCCCTGCAGGAGACATTCTCCGGCGTATCAATACCCGCAGTAATACCAATTAGGCAGATGCTATCTTATTAAAATGTGCACTGGGTAGCTCTAATAGAGCCTTTGCAATACGGTCACCCATTTCAGCAGTGCCAATCACGGTGGATCCGGTATCGGCAATATCATAGGTTCGGTAACCCGCTTCTAGCACCTGATTAATAGCGGTTTCGATCAACTGTGCTTCTTCTGTATAGCCAAAGGAGTAGGCCAGCATCAGCTGCAAGGAAATAATGGTCGCAATCGGATTCACCTTATCAAGCCCTGCATATTTGGGCGCAGAACCATGAGAGGGTTCATACATCGCGTAGTTATCATCCCCCAAACTGGCACTGGCGAGCATCCCCAGAGAACCGGTCAACATGGAGGCCTCATCAGATAAAATATCCCCAAAGGTATTTTCAGTCAGTAACACATCAAATTGTTTTGGGTTTCTGACCAACTGCATCGCGGCATTATCCACATACATATGACTTAGAGTCACATCAGGATAGTCTTTAGCAACGGTTTCGACAATATCGCGCCAGAATTGAGACGTGGAGAGCACATTGGCCTTATCGACAGAACAGACCTGTTTGCGGCGTTTTCTGGCAATCTCAAAGGCTTGCCGGGCAATGCGTTCGATTTCAAAATCTTCGTAGGTCATCGTATCCAGGGCGCGTTTGGTCTCTCGCTTCTTGGGTTGGCCAAAATACAAGCCCCCCGTTAATTCACGAACGACCATCATGTCGATGCCGTCCACCACATCTGGCTTCAGGGTGGAAGCGTGCAAGAGGCAACGGTAGGCTTTGACGGGACGCAGGTTGGCATAGAGCCCAAGTGCTTTGCGAATTTGTAATAGACCTTGCTCAGGGCGAATAGCGGGGTCTAGAGTATCGTATTTATAATCTCCAACGGCCCCAAGATAGACCACTTTCATTTCACGAGCAAGATTCATGGTATTTTGCGGTAGTGGCACCCCATCGCTTTCGATCCCCGCACCGCCAATGGGCGCATATTCCAGATGAAAGCGCACGTCCAACTTTTGTTCAAAGGCTTTTAGCACTTTAATACCCTGATCCACGATTTCAGGGCCAATCCCATCACCAGGTAAAACAAGAACATTATGAGTGGTCATCGTGCAAGGGTCTCCATTAATTAAATAATTAGAACACAAAAATAAAATGCGCTAAACAAAATAGAGAAAGCAATTGCCAGCGGGGTTGGCTTTGGCTACCCTAAACAATATGACTAACAATACGGAAGATGACATTGGTAAACAGTCGCCCGAAGAGAGCCTAGACGGGCTCCATTACCGGCGGAAATACCGCGGGCTAATTGGGATTCAGCCCAAAGTCCCCATCCGAGACACAGCCACACTCAGCGTGGTTTACACGCCTGGTGTGGCAAAGCCGTGTTTAGAAATTGCCAAAAACCCCCTGCATTCTTTTGACTACACGATGCGCGGCAATACAGTTGCCATTGTCACCAATGGTTCTAGCGTTTACGGTCTCGGGAATACTGGACCACTGGCATCGATTCCCATGTTAGAAGCCAAAAGTGTCTTTCATAAAACCTTTGCAGGCATTGATGCCTTTCCCATTGCCATTGACACCCAGGATGATGATGAATTTGTTGAAGTCGTGCGCTACTTATCCCCAACTTTTGGCGGCTTTCATCTCGAAGATATATCATCTCCCAACTGTTTTGCCATTGAAGAGAAATTGAAACGGGCGGTTTCACTGCCATTATTCCATACCGATCAGCAGGGAACAGCCGTTGCAGTGTACGCAGCGTTAATCAATGCCCTAAAGATAGTCGATAAAAAACTGGAAAATCTTTCTGTGGTGATTAATGGTGCTGGCGCCGGTGGAATCGCCACCGCAAAATTTCTCTTGAAACTCGGCGTGGGCGATGTCAAAGTCTGTGACCGCGAAGGGGCTCTTTATTACAGACGTTTGAAAGGGCTAAACTGGATAAAATCAGAACTAGCAAGGCAAACCAACCCTCTCGATAAAAAAGGCAGCCTGGAAGAGATAATTGTGGGGAGCGATGTGTTTATTGGTCTCTCCAAAAGCAAGACACTAACACCGGCCATGATTGCCACCCTGGCCAAAGATCCGATTATTTTTGCTCTGGCTTTGTCTGAACCAGAAATCCCCTACCCTGTCGCGCGAGAAGCTGGGGCGGCAGTGGTCGCAACTGGCCGTAGCGATTTTCCCAATCAGCTAAACTCTTCCTTGGTCTTTCCAGGGGTGTTTCGTGGCGCCTTGGATGTACGGGCCACTGATATTAATTTTCAGATGTTCAAAGGGGCAGCAGAGGCCTTTGCAGGTCTGGTCAGCCAGCAAGAACTGGCTCCCGAATCCATTTTGCCAAAACCACTCGACTACCGAATTAGCGCCAAAATCGCTGCAGCAGTGGCCCAAGCGGCCATAGAAACCGAGGTTGCCCAAGTCATCATCTCCCCGCCCGAGATTGAGCAAAAAGTACTCAATTACGTCTATGAAGGGGTTAATGCCTGGGTACCTCCAGCAGAGACTGGCACAGAACCCAAAAGTATTGAAGATCAATCGCTCGAGCTGCATAAACGCTACCAAGGGGTGATCGGAGTCACTGCCTATCTGCCGATTCGAGACCATTTTATCTACGATCTGGTCTATTCAGCCCCTCATGCCGCAGAGCCTTGTGCTGTAATTCAGAAAGATCCTGCACAAGTATATGATCTCACCCTCAAAAATAATCTGGTTGGGATTGTCACTGACGGCAGCGCTGTTCTGGGGCTCGGTAATATCGGTCCTGGCGCTGGTCTTCCCGTTATGGAAGGTAAGGCCGTACTCTTTAAAACATTTGGCGGGGTAGAAGCATTTCCCATTTGCTTACGAACCCAAGAAATTGACGAGATTGTTGAAACGGTCAAACGGATTGCTCCTGTGTTTGGGGGCATTAATCTGGAAGATATTGCAGCTCCAGACTGTTTTGAGATTGAACAACGCCTGACCGAAGAGCTGGATATCCCCGTGTTTCACGACGATCAACATGGAACAGCTGTGGTGGTGCTTGCCGGCATTATTAATGCCTTAAAACTGGTGGATAAATCGATTCACAATGTCCGTATGGTCGTCAACGGAGCAGGAGCAGCAGCGTTAAGTGTTTCTAAACTACTCATGAAGGCGGGGATGCAGGATATCATCATCTGCGATACCAAAGGGGCCATTTTTAAAGGCCGCTCAGAAGGAATGAACCGCTACAAAAGCCAAATTGCAGAAATTACCAATCTAGAAGGGTCTCGTGGGGCTCTAAAAGATGTGATTCACGGCGCTGATATCTTCTTAGGTCTTTCTGTACCCGGCATGATGGATCAGGCCATGGTGCGTCAAATGCAGAATGACCCCATTATTTTTGCGCTGGCAAACCCAACACCAGAAATTATGCCTGATCTGGCCTATGAAGCCGGTGCCAAAGTCGTGGCTACAGGCCGTAGCGATTTCCCCAATCAGGTCAATAATTCTCTGGCCTTCCCCGGTATTTTCCGTGGAGCCCTTGATGTCAGAGCCTCTTGCATCAATGATGATATGAAAATTGCCGCTGCCGATGCGATCGCCGCACTGATTACCGATGCTGAGCGCGAGCAATCGAAAAACAACCGAGCTAAAATCATTCCAGGCTCACTGGATTTGCGCGTTGCCCCTGCTGTGGCAGAAGCCGTTGCCCGATCGGCCATCGAAACTGGCGTGGCCCGCCGTAAGGCGAACCCTGCGGATGTCGCGTCTCAATTGAAAAATTACCTTTTTGAGGGCAGTCTCGGTCAAGTCACTCGGGTATAAGCAAATGGCATTCATCACAAACACCTTAAACACACTAGAGGCACTAAATTCCATTGAAGATACTTATATTGCCCGGTGCCTCACTTTGGCTGAGGCCGGTCGGCTGACCGTCAGTCCTAATCCCATGGTTGGGGCGGTTGTATTGGATAGCACTGGGAAAAAAGTTGGAGAAGGAGCCCATCAAAAAGCTGGGGAAGCCCATGCAGAGGTAATTGCGCTCGCTCAGGCCGGAAATCAAGCCAGAGGCGGTACCCTGTTTGTGAATTTAGAGCCGTGTAATCACCATGGAAAAACACCACCTTGTACTGAGGCCATTATTGAGTCTGGAATTGAGCGCGTGGTCTGCGGCACACTGGATCCCAACCCCTTGGTCAGTGGGAGTGGACGAGATCGCCTACAAAACGCCCGTATTTCCGTGCGTTACGGTTTTCTGGAAGAAGCGTGTCAGCGGTTAAACGAGATTTTCTTTCATCAAATTAGCACTCAAAGTGCCTTTATT
>CAZZIY010000005.1:0-4327 GCA_964654525.1 uncultured Vampirovibrionales bacterium
GTAGGGATATAAATCTCGCCGGTAGGGGAAGCGGCCAAACAGCCGTTTCATATCGGCAGAACTGGCCGTGACATCATCAATGCCGACAATGGCTATGCCTTTATCCATCCGAGGTTGAGAGACCAAACGCTGGCGCATAGAGAGAAATGACATCTCTAAACGCTGGAAAATATTGTCGATGGGGCCAATGAGAATTGAAACCACAAATAAAACACTGATAAACATCACTAAATTCGCCTGCTTATCCAGTGATAAGGGTTTAAACCGTGATTTTACAGCTAGCCAGAACCGGTGCATCCGTTGATTCCATTTCTCAAGACCTGAGCTTGTCGCTCGCTCTATTCAATTCTACCGCTCAAATCTTGAAATCTACATTCTCAGTCTCTTTACAAAGAATTACATTTTGAACATAGGTTTTTAGTTTTTCCAGCAAACGTCGAAAGTAACAAAGCCATAGCTAAAACTGATAAGAAGGACTCGGATGGGAATCAGACAAAAGAAAGTTTGCAGATCACCTCATTTCGGAAATTCTATTTCGGATTATGCCATTATTGGCGGATTGGTCGTTTCCTTTGGAGCCGGAGCGTTTTACGTCTTTGGATTGAGCTTTCAAGAGGCAGTCAGTAATACAGTTTCTCCAATGGCATCTTCCCACCCAATCGAAGTGACTGCTCCTGTTGGAATTGTTCTAGGGGATCCTGGGGTTAACGGCGGCAATGGCACCAGCTCTGGAGGAAATTCTGGAGGCAGCAATTCTACCGGTGCACTCGCAACGGGTGGTTCATCTGGGGATGTCGGAGGCTCAAATGGCACCGGTGGTTATGATGGTGGCGGGATCTCTGGTGGTGGAACAGCCGGTGGTGGTTCTGGACAAGGCCTTGCTGGTACAGTTTTAAGAGGCGGTTCTAATTCTGGTGATTCTTGGTTCAATCCTTCTCCAGGGGGAGATAATAACAATATCAGCAATGGAGATGCGCTCACGGCTCCAGGACAGGCGCTGGGCGGTGGAAATAATTTGTTCGGTGATTTAGATCCTGAGAACTTACCAACTGGCGCTTCTCCTGCAGAGAGAGGCAATATGCAACCTGCCCCAGCGCCTTCGTTACCTCCCCCACCCAGAGCACAGTAGTATTTTCGGCCTTGCCAAGGAGATTTTTGTTTCCATGAATGTTAACCCATACTTCAAAGATAGTTCCAACCAAGGCAATCCTCAGAGAAGTCTCAGGAGGAGAACTGAGGCTACAGCCTCTCAGCCACGTCCACTCAGTGATTCCCCTCTCGGTCAGTCTGACAATAATCCTTTATATCATCCGACGGGAGATGTGCATAACCCCTTTCATTAAGGACGTCTTTATTCAGTCAGTACGTCAAAAAAGCCAGTAAAAAGGTGAGTTTAATGAGCATGCTAAAGTCAAAGAAGATGAATTTTCGCCCTATTCTGGGTGGTTCTTTCCTGGGTGGATCTTTATCAGATTACTGTATTATTGGCGGGCTCGTGGTCGCTTTTGGTGCCGGAGCCTTTTATGTCTTTGGACTTACCTTTCAGGATACCGTCAATGGAACCATGTCCCCGCTGAGTTCTGGGAACATTGCTGTTAGCGCCGGCAATGGAGGAGGGACTCTAGATACTCATACCAATCTGAATGGTTTTGGCAGCAATCCAAACGATAATTCATCAGGGGGTCCTGATGGCGGTGGGTTTCCTGCAGGGCAAACCCCTAATGGTTCTGGGGATCCAAGCTCGAATCCTGGAGGGTTCTCTGGGGGTGGATCTGGGCAAGGTGCGACGGGCTCTTCATCTGCGGCAGGAAACAATACCAACTGGTTTGGAGACAGCAATAACAACGAAACAGCCGGTAGTAACGGCGTGACCGCTGGCGGTGGCAATTCACCCTCAGGAGGCGGCTCTGGAGGCGGTGGCAGCTTCAACAATTTCGGTGACCCCAGCCTCAATAACCATAATTATCCGTCAAATCCTAACCCAGCAAACAATAGTGGTGGTAGCTCATCTGGCGGCAGTGCAGGCGGCGGTTCTACACAAGGTAGTACCGTTGCCAGTGGTGATAGCGGTCATACGAGTAATAGCAATCAGTTAGACCCTGGACTAACCTCTGGAAACGGAGATACCGATTATTTTATAGCGGGGTATAACGACCCTAATTACAACCCCAGCAACCTTCAATACAACAAAGTATCCGAACTCTCTTTAGATAGTTCTTATCTCAGACAAATCTATGCCCAAGGTTATATCCCATACACAAACCCGGGTTACCCGGGTTATCCTGCCTACATAAGTCCTCAAGAGTTACCCAAACCAGCGTCTCCAACAAATAAGCCCCCTGGGTTCTGGTAATATAATCCGACTATTCTCGTTGACCGGATTTAGGGCTTTATGGCACACTGCCATGTATGACTTGCATTGCCCTGGCCACCTGCAGTAAACACCCGTTGTGGGTGCCTGATGAGGCACCTTTAATCGACGCACTGCGAGCTTTAGACCTAAACGTCGTTCCATTAATCTGGGACGATCCATTGCCCGTTTCCACAGATCCCTTCAATAAAGATCCCCTAAATAAAATTGACGCCTGTGTGATCCGCACCACCTGGGATTATTCGGAACATCATTCTGACTTTCTGGCCTGGGCAAACACCCTGCATCAACAAGTCCCCCTCTGGAACTCTTCCCATATTCTGGCTTGGAATGCAGATAAGCACTATTTACAGTGGTTTGAAACACAAAATTTGCCTGTTGTACCCTCATTCTTTGTCCGTCCTGACCAATTCAAACAAACCGCCCCTGCCTTGGATCCACCCTTATTCGAGCAACTCAAGTTATTTTGCCGTCAGAGCACCCAATGGGTCCTCAAACCAACCGTGTCTGCATCAGGCAATAACACTTTTGTCTTTAACGACTTTGATTCGCTCTATCAAGCACTTCAAACGTATTTCAAGCAAAATCACACACACAATATTGCCATGATGATTCAGCCCTTTTTGCCGACGATTCAAACACACGGAGAAATTTCGGTCATCTTGATCGAAGGCCGTTTTGCCCATGCGGTGATTAAAACCCCCGGTTCAGATGAATTCAGGATTCAGGAACATCTCGGAGGGCAAACTCGCTATACCTCTGTCTCCAGAGAATTTACCCTAATGAGTGAAGCGCTATTGTCCCGAACCGCTGCCTTCTTGGGAGAGGTCCCCCTCTACGGACGGCTTGATTTTATGGCCAAATCTAAAGACAGCACGCTGCAAAATGCTTCAGATTGGCTGTTGAGTGAGATGGAATTGATTGAACCCAGTCTATACCTCTCTCATCATCCTGAGACAGGAACTCAACTGGCCAAAGCCATACAGCAGCGTCTCAAAACCAACTCGCGTCTTATGCAGCCGGTTGTTTCGTCGTGATCACTTCAGCGGCTTCTTTTGTCAGGACACTGTAACCCAATAACTCAGGCTGATAAGTAAATCGCCAGCGTTCATTTGGGGTGACTTCCAGCTCCAAGTCAGCCCATCCCGCATGGCGAGTGGGTAAAATAACCAGTCGCTTCCCACGACCGTAAAAAATTTCCTGATTATCTGCCTTCACAGAAATATCGTAAAGCCCGTCTCCAGAGCCGGATCCCTTAATAGAATTGGGCATCGATTTTTGGATTGACTCACCGAGATCGTCCCCATTGAGATCCACCCACATTGCTTGTTGTGGGGCAGTGATTTTGCTGGCCAAGTGGGGTTGTTTTTTGCGACTGCCGGGCTGTAATGATAAGAGTCGCTGCTGGAGTGTTTTCCAACTTTGGGCAGCAGCCGTTTGCGTCTGCTCTGCAACCGCCCCCAAATGAACCAGCAGTGGATTAATGTGATAGGAACCTTCGGATTTGAGTTGATGACTGCTGGGGGGCCATTGTCCAAGCCAGCGGGCCAGTTGTTGAGTTTGCGAAACAAAGGCCAATTGCTGGGTTTCTCCGTAAAGATTATCCCGCTGCATCAGAGTCGGTTTAAAATTGACCGACCCTTCTGACGGGGGGACCACCCAGTAGTCAAACCGAAAAAATAAACCATAAACAGCACAAGAGGCCGCAAAAAAAAGCACCAAGGCTCGTTTCATGCTCATCATCCAACTTGTATAAATCGACTATCCTTGGTTATTATTGTACCTGTAATTGTTACATTTGTGTAACCTTTCTGGTGGAACGGCGATGAACATGACTTCTAAAATTTTAAAAACTTCCAAAACTACAATGCTAGCCTTTTCGGCCTCACTGATACCTGCTTTGATAACTGCTTTACTGATCCCCATTTTTTCTGGCTGTAGCCAGTCCACCACGCC
>CAZZIY010000005.1:4427-21250 GCA_964654525.1 uncultured Vampirovibrionales bacterium
TGATAACTGCTTTACTGATCCCCATTTTTTCTGGCTGTAGCCAGTCCACCACGCCCAGTGAAGATATCCTGCAACCGGCCAGTGGGGGAAAAGGCGTTTTTCAACAGAATTGTATTGGCTGTCACGCGCTCAATGGGGCGATGAACCCAATGAGCATGTCGGCGTTGTTTTCTAAATCTAGTCACAGCAAAGATCTTCAAAGCTTTAAGGCGTACTTGCGCAATCCGGCGAACAATCAAATGCCCCCGTTTGATGCAGACATCTTGCCCGATGAAGACGTGAAGCTATTGTACGATTTTCTAAAAAATCCCGAGTAGATTACAGTCGCGTATTGGCCAGTCGTTTCAGCAACGCCCAAGCAAAGCGAGGATCGAGCTTTTGGCGCCAGGACTCATTGGCAAAATAGGTCAGCATATGTAGCGGCCATGTATTGTTTGCGTCCTGATTTGGTTGTTTATCAAAAAACCACGGGGGTTTTTCAAAGCCGGGAATCTGGATAGCAAGATTTCGGGTGACTATTTTGGTCTGTGTCAGACTGAGTAAACCATCGCGCGCATGGCTTAATCCCAGCCCACTGGCTTTATGCCCACCCCATGGCAGATGCATCATTGGATAAAGTGCGGGTGCAACATCATTAATGGCCACCTGGGTACAGTCAATCTCACTGGCCCAGCGAAGAGCCTCTTGCTCGTTACCAAATACGCTGGCTGTGAGACCGTAAGCAGTCTCGTTTACCAAAGCCAATCCATTTTCAACCGTGTCATAGGGGTAAATTGAAAGGACGGGGCCAAAAGGTTCTTCACGTCGAATGCGGGCAGAATCAGGAATATCACTGAGAATGGTTGCTGGATAAAAGTAGCCCGGTGTTTCAGGAGTGACATCAGGAATATTACCACCGGCCCATAATTTAGCCCCCTTCTCAACAGCATCTTGCACCAGCGCGTGGAGTTTTTCTCTGTGTTCTGCCCGAATCAACGGCTGTTTGGGGAGCTGCGAGAATTTAGTGAGCATCATTTCTATAAAAGACGTTTCTTGATGGGCGGGCAACACCACGCGTTTGACAGCTGCACAGGTTTGACCGGCATTGTTAAACCGACCCCAAAGAGCGTAGCTGGTGATTAGATCCATTGAAATAGGCGCATTGGGTAATAGCCACAACGCATCATGCCCGCCCATCTCCAAGGTGACCCCTTTACCGTGATGAGCCATTGTTTTGGCAACCGACAAACCTGTTTGTGTACTTCCTGTAAAAACAAGATGATCCGGAGCTGCCTCACACAGCGCTTGCCCGTGAGTGCCTGGACCGATGACCGCTTGTACAAGCTCTGGTGGGTGGCCCAAACGAGAGACTTCCTCTTGAATCAAGCGCACCAGTTGTAAAGCGGTCTCTGAGGTAAACTCACTGGGTTTGAGTACCACCCCGTTGCCCGCCATCAGGGCAGGGGCAATTGAGCTTATCGGGGTCCCGAGTGGAAAATTCCAAGGAGAAATAACACCAATCACCCCCTTGGCTTCTTGCACACGTGTGCTGATTCGTCCAACAAGCCATGCTTTGGATAACGAGAGCATTTGCGGCTTGAGCCACTGAGGACCGTGTTTTGCGTAATAAAACAGCGCACTCACAGCAATAAACACATCGGAGGCCAATGCGTCATCGATGGATTTACCGCTCTCCTGAGAAACAAGCGTCGCCCAATAATGCGCATCCATCCGAATTTTTTCTGCCAGTGATGTTAGAAGCTTTTGACGAATGACAAGCGGACTATTTTTCCACTGAACGGAAGCACTTCTGGTGCTTTCGATCAGAGAGTGGATCTGTGACAGCGGGGTCATCTCAAGATCAGGTAATGGCTCCAGAGTATAGGGATTCACCCGAAGCAGGCGTTCTGAGTTTTGACTGGCTTCTTTTTGATTGGGTTGAGTGCTGATGACGGTCACGCTGGAGTCTCACTTTTTAGCCAAGAAATTGAAGTTTTGTAACAAACGGTCGAAACCAAGGAAGCGATCTTAGACAGTGTGCCGCAGATGATTACACTCTTCAATAGCACACATGAGCATTAAAGCACGAGGAGCCCGTCTGATGAGTCTTGGGAACTACATTAAAGCCCTCCAGTTTTCACTCTTACAACAGAGCGGCATCAATGTGACTGCAGAACAAATAGGGCTGAAGGTTAAAAATCCTTTGGCGTTTCAGCAAGCTGCCCTTGGTGATTTCTCTGGCATCCTTCGCGGGGTGGGGGCTAACGGCAATAGCTCCTCATTATTTGGCAACGTGGGCGGTATCAACTTGTCTCAATCGATTAGCGCATTGAGTCACGCTTCATCGTCCTCAAGCTCCACAACAACCGATAGCAGTACATATTGGCAGATTCGTAATTTTCAGGCCTTACAAGCTATTTCCATGCAGTTACGGCAACTCCAGCAGCAAAACGCACAGGCCCAACAAGAAGCCCGTAAGAACAACGCCAGTAATTCAAGTGGATCTGGACTGGCGGGCGTGGGCGGTGTGCTCTCTGGAGATATTATTTAAGACCGGTTGATGCAGTTGATAAGGCTGATACCTTTCGATACCCGTTGCCGTTCAGCGTTACAGTTTGCTGTAAACTGGGTATTGTATGCATAGAAATATGCCGTCGAGGTGTACAATCGAAATATACGATTAAAGTGAGAATTGCTATGCAGAGACTGTGTGCCCGTCAGTTATTATTACTACTCCCGTGCTTATTCAGTTTGATCGTCCTATCACCCGCCTTTACGGAAGACGAGATTTCGTTAAAACCGGCAATCTCTGACGTGACCTTAGCCACGCTGAAGACCTTTGAGGTTAACCAATTTCACGACAATTACACAGTTGAAACCAAGCACGTCCCCCCCGAAATGTTTATGTATGTCAAAACAGCCCTGTCAAAAGAACCGCAATTTCCTATGGCAAGTCCCGCCGAAGGGGTTGTTCATTTGGAATGTCGTGGTTACGATTGTGGGTTGATACGAATGTGGGTGACTCTTGGCCCTAATGGAAAAACGATTTGGGAAACGACCGAAAAAACGCGCAAATCGTTTGACTGGCCTCTGGACCAACGAGATATATCTAAGAATCTGGCTCAGAAGCTACTAAATGCCTATCAACAGGCCTATCACTAGGCAATCATTTTTAGTCTAACGAGTGTTACTCTATCAGGCGCTGCATGTCTTTTTCCAATACCTGGGTTAACTGGGTCAGGGTGGCCCGTTTGTCCTGTTGATATGCTGCGTAATGCGTTAAGAGCGACACGGGGTTCCCCAGTGTGACATTGGCCTGCCGTGGAACTTTGGTTTTGGGACGTCCAAACACTTCTTTTTCCAGACGAAAAATCATCTCCATAAACCGTTCTGGTGTGGGCTTTTCTCTGACATAACCATCCTTAAAAATTAAGAAACTGACCACCCTATCGAGATCCCGATAAAATTCCTTGAAGGTCCGGGCTTCATGTTGTATGAGATGCTGTTGGTAAAGGGTGGGGAAAGGCTTTTCAGTATAATGGTGAGTTCTTATGTCAATCGTGTTTCGGATACGTCGAAGGCGGTCCAGCAGAGGCACTTCCGTATGAGATTCTGGGACAATATCGAGGTAGCGTTCCATGCGGTTTAACAGGGCATTTTTTACCTGCAACATACGCTCATCGAGAATGTCTGAATCTTCTGTATTTTTCTCAGTATCTGACTTTGGAGTGATTGGTATATTGAGTTGTTCTTCCTGAATGGTGAGGATGGCTGCTGCAATGCGCCGCAGGCGATAATAGCGACTGTCGCTGTTCTGAATATCAGTCGGGATAGAAAGCGCCATTTCCAGCCCCAAAAGCCCTTGCTCGATATATTTTTCTGGGTTTCCTAAGCACTGATACTTCAAGGCGACGGGCGCTACCAAAATATCCTCTAAACCAAAAGGGGTCGGCTTTGGATCAGTCGTTTTTGCTGTTACTTCTTTTAGAACAGCTTCTTGTGCCATATAGGCTAGTTGCAACACCCCACTTTCAAAGGGGATGAGGTGCCCGTTCTGGTAAGAGATTTCCCCTTCAATAAAGATGACTAGCGGCGTTTCGCCTTCAGCAAGTATTCGCCGAGTGGTCCTAAAAGACTCTCTATCTGTGGCCCCGCGAATCAACGAATAAACACCCACTCGCTGAAACAATTTTCCTCTCAAGCCGCCTTCCAGATCAAAGACTTCTCTGGCCGCCACATAGTGGAAAGGCACCCGCATCTGTCTGGCCAGATCAAACATCACAAAGGGATCATCTTCGGTGGGATGATTGGGCAGAAACAACACCCGTCGATGACGTTGCTCATGCAAAATCTTTTGCCACGCTTGAAACGATGCTGGGTCGAAACGAACCCGAAATCCGCCTAATAACCCTTGATAGAATAACGGCAACGAGAACTCAACCAGCCAGACCATCCAGCGGTTTAGGAGCGGCGGATAAAATGCTACGCCCATAGATGTGTCTTTTTACGCATGGATATCTATTCAAATAAACGGTTTCTGGCTCGCTGCCGGGGAGTAGGAATGGCCTGAGAGACAGTCAAAAAATCAGCCGGGTCCATCCAGTTGTTGGCTTCCCAGTGATCACTTTCTTTTGTTGAGGCAGAAGCAATAGGGGAAGGAATAGCGGTGTGAATAGAGTGAGCCCAGGCATTCTGGATGACAGGCGATATTGCCGAATGTGAGCTTGTTTTAGGCGAGTTGGCCTTGGAGCCCAGTGACTTTCTCGCCAGTCGAATGGGGTAAGACGGCATCAAGCTGATAAAAACCATACTGAGAAAGGAAAAAACACTGGCATAGATCCACTGATGCATCCAGAATAACCCAATGCTACCCGCCAGTAAAACAAACAGACCGACCCCCCATCGAAGGGACGGGTTAAATAATGCCGAAAACAGGCGACCGTTCATTAGTTCAGGTGGCGGATTTTGACGAGTTTGCTTTTTCACAGAAGCCTTAAACCCACAAAAACGACAGGTTCGCTGCAAGTCCCAAATAGGTCGGTGACAACTAGGACATTCCAAATCTTCAACCCGAGGGTTCTCGCGACGCAGCTGGCTCAACATGCCGGCACATCCCTCCAATGTAAAGTGTTAAATGTTAAGTGTTAAATACTAACTCAATCTATCAACCCTTATTATAAAAAGGGTTGCCGTTTAAGGGAAGCGTAAGAAACACATCGCATTCTTTGTTCTCATAACGATGTGTCAGATTTTTCTGTCACCTGTTGATACAGGGCCGTTGCGCGCTCAACGGAAATCCCCAAACACTCGGCCCAGACCGTTGGGGGGGCGGCAATAATTTTGTCTACAGATCCCAATGTATTGCACAATTTTTCTTTTCCCTTGGGTCCGAGCCCTTTGATACCGTCTAAAACACTCATCTGAGC
The DNA here is from genome assembly GCA_964654525.1 of uncultured Vampirovibrionales bacterium. Classification (GTDB taxonomy): domain Bacteria; phylum Cyanobacteriota; class Vampirovibrionia; order Vampirovibrionales; family Vampirovibrionaceae; genus JAIEMW01. Next base: position 9,833 of record CAZZIY010000005.1, read on the forward strand.
TGCTTTTCCACGACGCTGACGGTGATACGTAATGGCAAAGCGATGGGCTTCATCACGAATTTGTTGCAATAAAAACAACGCATTGGACGAGCGAGACAGCAAAACAGGTCTGGACTCTCCGGGTAAAAATACTTCCTCAAACTGTTTTGCCAGTGAAATAACCGGCTGATCCCAAATACCCGCCTGTTCTAACGATTTTTTGGCAGCACTTAATTGTCCTTTGCCCCCGTCAATAATCATTAAATCTGGCATTCCCCAGTCGGGGTGTTGAATGCGGCGAGCAATCACTTCAGCCATGCTCTTAAAATCATCTGGTTTGCCTTCTGCAGAATGAATTTTAAAACGTCGGTAGGCGGCTTTATCCGAGACCCCGTCCGTAAATACCACCATGGATGCGACGGTTTCTTTTCCCTGAAAATGCGAAATATCGTAGCATTCAATGCGGGACAAAAATTCCGGCAGGTGTAAGGCCTCTTGTAGCTCTAATAAAGCCCGGGTGGGGTCGCGCTGTAACTTTTGTGCCGCTTCCATTCGGGTTTGCTCTAACAGTTCGGCTACATTTTTTTGCCCCAAGGCCAGCAGCTCTCGTTGGTCCTTTGACTTAGGAGACAGCCAAACAATGTCTTTCTTGGAAACCTGTTTTTGACGACTCACGGTATGAAGCCTGCGCTGATTGAGCCAGGATAACAGAACGGGAACATCCTCATAATGGTGGGTGCACACAATGGAATTCGGCAGTTCTTCGTCTGGTAGTTGGTAATAGTATTCTTTAATCGATTGTTGAACAGCACTGTCAACTTCTTCAAGATCACTAAAATTGCCTTGTTGGGCGTAAGTCCCAATCACCTTGCCGTAACGAATTTGCAGAATCACGACCGCCAGGCGTTGTTCATCAACACCATAAGCGATTAAATCCTGATGGACTGTCTCATCAGCACTAACCACCTTGTGTTGTTGTTGCATCACGCCCAGTACAGCTTCATATCTATCTCTCAGTTTCGCTGCTCGCTCAAAATTAAGTGCTTCGCTGGCCTCCAGCATCTCGGTTTCAATTTGTTTAAGGAGATCACTGGTCTTCCCCTTCAAGAAGAGGGCTACCTGATTGACCAGCACTTGATACTCTGCCTCTGTCACCAAGTCTTGACACGGCCCCAGACAAGCGCCAATGTTGTAGTTCATACACGGTCGGTTTCTAAACAGCGGTTTGCGCCGTTGTCTGAGTGGGAAATGCCTACGAAGCACCTGAAGCGTCTCATACAAGTGGGTGCTGTTGAGATACGGCCCGAAATAACGTGTTTTCCCGCGTTTTTCAGTTTTTCGAGTTATATACAGTCGAGGGAACGGCTCATCGCTGAGTGCCAACCAGGGATAACGCTTGTCATCCTTCATCAAAATATTATATTTGGGTCGATGGGCCTTAATTAAATTACATTCCAGCGCCAGGGCTTCCACTTCTGAATCTGTAATCACCGTGTCAAAGCGAACAATCTGCTGAACCATCGAGAGAACTTTTGGGCTATGTTGAGCAGATTCTTGAAAATAGCTTCGGACACGGTTTTTTAAATTTTTAGCCTTGCCAACGTAAATCAAAGTCCCTTCAGCGTCATACATTCGATACACCCCGGGCTGGCCTGAAAGCCGTGCCAAGGCCTCTTGAATTTCAACTGAAAATCGGGTTTTAGCTTTAGCTGAATTGTGTTTCTTGGCAGTCATCGTGTCAAAGGCTTCGGTTATAATAAAAAAGAGTTTTGGAAGGAACGCACCATTATGGATGATTTACAGTCATTATTTGAGCCAAATGCCGATGCGGTCAAGATGACCATCGTGACCCGAGGCTATTTGCTGGAAGGTTTGATCTATCTTTCCAAGCTGAGCAAAGACAAGCGGCGTCTGACCAATTTGCTTAATGGGGACAAGCGCTTTATTGCCATGACCAAGGTGAAAGTGATGGACCGTATTACTGGGAAAGTAGACCCGACGGAGTATCCTTACTTACACATTAACATTAATTCCATCGAGATGGTGAAACCCAGTCAAGAGAGTGGTTTTATCTAAGTTTTAGACAGAAGATTTAAATAGCAAACCAATCTCGAGCAGTCTCTGCGACCTCACCCCGCTCTTTTTCAAGAAGCAGATCGTGATATTGCTGTGGGTATTCTACTAATTTTTTTTCAGTCTCCACCGGTAGACCGTAATAAGCATCTCGCATGGCGTGAGGATCGCAGACCAAATCCAGTCCAGGCACCATGATCATGGTGGGAACCGTTAAAGCCTTAGCCAATTTAATGGCCTGCAGCGACAAAGACCGAACAGAGAGCAAGTAACCTGCATTAACGGTGAGTGGAGGATTTTGGTACTGAGGATCATTCAATATCTCTGGATTTAATGTGAGGGCTTTAATGTCATAAGGCAGTGTCACAGGAAACGAAGGACCACGGGTTATTTGCCCCCAAACGTTTTTAAGGACATAGGGGAGTGGAAACATAGCTGGATGCGGTTTAAAAGCTGGCGCAATCAATAGAGAGCGTCGGAACCAGGGGGCGTGGTGATAGGTGAGATGAGTTGCCAAAACAGAACCCAGGCTAATACTGGCAATATCAATTTGCCCATGAGGGTTTAAACCGCTGCTGGGCATTGCTGTCACGACGGATTCAATGAAGCCTTCAATATCCTCATAGCTGCGGCGTACATTCACCAAGGGAAGATCCTGATTCAGTCCAAACCCACGTAAATCAAGGCCGTAGATCACGTCATAGTGAGGCAACAAATGGGCCAAGAAGTCCAGAGCTCCCTTCACTGAGCCGCCCAGTCCGGGGATAAAAATCAGCACCTTTTGGCAAGAGGTCATTGGGATCGTCTGGTCTTCGCGCGGACGCTGCAAGCATGCATACCGCACCTGGGTGTTCTCGAACCCAAAAAATTCACTCACAGAGAATTGATAAGAAGCGGCAGAAAGTGAGGTTGGCAGTGTCATCAGTCAGGTGTTCTTTCTAAGCTAGATTAATGGAAGTTCCACTGGGCCAAGACTGTTTTGGGTGTCTTGAAAAGTATACACCCCAATGGCAGATTCTCGCCCGCGGACCGTGGTGGACCCGAGAGAAACAATGGATTTACGGTTTTCACTTAATAAAGCCACGGTATATTCACTAAACACAAGCCGGGTCTTAAATTGCTTGGTTACATCTTGCAGGCGAACGCACAAGTTGACAGTATCACCGACAGCGGTATATTCCAACTTGTGCGACGGGCCCAGAAAACCCACAAAAGCAACCCCGCTATTAAGCGTGATACCAACTTCTACGTCTAGTCGATGCTTGTCTTTCCAGCGTCGAGACAGCTCAGCAGTAACCGTGTACATCTCGCGGCAGGCCTTTAGTGCCTGATCTGCATGAGAGACACTGGGAATGGGGGCTCCAAACATAATCAAAACACCATCACCCATAAATTTATCCAGCGTCCCCTTGTGTTGAAACACAATCTCTTCTATTTCCGTATAAAACTCATTGAGAATCTCGGTCAGCAAGTTGGGTGATAAATTCTCGGCCATTGCGGTGAAATTACGAATATCTACAAAGACAGAGGTGATCTCTTGCCGTTGCCCGCCAGGGGTGAGCTGGAATCCGTGTCGCTGCATCTCTTGATACACACTTTGTGAGACCAGTTGCGATAGATTTTTTTCCAGGGTTTTCACCTGCTTATCCTGGGTTAAATCTCGGATCAGACTGCCCAACACAAAGCCCAGAACAATGGCGAGCTCTGGGGTGATCACATCGACAATCAGCCCGCTGGATTTAAACAATAAAAATGCCATTAAATAGTGAATAACCGCAATCATCACCGCATAGAGAATAGCAGGACCCAGGGTCTTAATCTGGATTCGGACGATAATGGCAGAAATCAGATACAAAATGAGGAGCAACCAGTTGGTGTAAGCTGTTGTCCGAAAAGGGATGCTCTCATTCAACAAGTTATCAATGGCAGTGGCGTGAATATCCACCCCCAGATGATTGGGGCTCATAGGAGACGGACTGTAGTCTTTAAACATATCTGCAGAAGCGCCAATCAGGGCAATTTTGTCCTTCACTTTACTCAACGCGATTTTGGCATTGGCCCGTTCTAAAGCCGTTTTGGCAGTTTCTGGGTAAAAATACCAAAGAGGCAGTGCAAAATGGCTTCGATCTGTCCGCTCTTTTGTGGGTAATAGCTGATACCAGCGAAGCATAAAGCGGTTGTCTGGGGTTAAAATCGCCTTTCGAAAAAATTTGGGATTATCTTCTGAAAACAGCACCAGCACATTGGCGTTGGTGGCAGAGTTTTTATCGATACGGTATGCCCAACTCTCTGATGGATTTTGAATACTGAGATACTGATAGGCTGCAGCAACAGAAAGAGAAGGAAAAACTCCGGATAAAGCACTCTGTTGTTGGGATGAGAAACTATAGGTCGGGGCTATCGAGCGAATCGAACCGTCGACGTCTTTTTCCGTATTGACGACCCCTAAATTGAGGTGATAAAAATTGGGCACTCGGGTGTTGAGTCCTTCCCCAAAGGACAACGCCATCCCGGTCACCAGATTAGGCATCGCCTTCATTTGATCAAAAATCGGACTGTCTTCCTCTGGATCGAGACCCGTAAACAGCCCGTCAAAAACAAGAACCGACGGGTTTTTAGCCTGGATTCGCTGGAAAATATCCAGCCACACCTTTCGTTTCCAGGGAAAGGGGCCAAATTTTTGCCGTAATCGGATGACGGATTCGTCATCTAATAGTAACAACACCACATGAGACGCTGCTGCCTGAGAATTGGGGGTGTCTTCGACAGACTGAGCTGTTTCACGAGACCAGGCGTCATAGAGCATGCGCTCAAAAATATTTTGCGAAAACACCCACAACTGATACACCACAATGGCAATCAGCACCGAGGGCAATAAACGAGCATTCAGGAAGCGAAGAAACGCAAACTGTTGTTTCATAAAAACAGAGAATTCCATCCTTTAAATATGGGAGGACAAGCCCTATCAACTGGCTTAAGCTAATGACGCTAAAAAAGGGTGAGGCAAGAATCACGCTTACTCTTGCCTTAAATGCTAACACCCTATTTTAGTCGATCCACACAAGGGATGTAACAAAAAAGAGATATCAAAAAGATATCTAGCAATTGTTCTCTTCAGATTGTTTTTATTTTTATAGATATGTCATTCGACATGTCTATTTTTGGAAACCCTAAAAATAATCCCTAACCTAAGAGAGACAAACGCAAAAGGAGAGACAGCAATGTCTAGCATTAACCCCAACATTCGGGCCTCGATTCTGACATCGACCCCCAGTGCCAAACCCAAAACCGAAGTAGAAAAGAAAACACTCAGTGAAGCTGCCAGCGGATCTACTGCTGAAGCCGCTTCTGGAGAGCGCCCCTCTGCTTCTTTACTGCAAACCCTAGCTGGCGTTAAGCCCAAAAAGCAGTTTGATATTACTGCTTTAGACAAACAAATTGCCGGGGGTGCTGTTCATACCTCTACCCTGGAAGGCTTACGCGAGTTTGCCGCAATCGGCTAACCAATAAACAATCCCCAAAATTAAATCCTTTTGCATATTTTAGGTTTCGTCTTTAGGTTTCCAACCTGACGCCCCGATGGGTTTGCCATGCGGGGCGTTCGGCATGGGTGTCTATTTGAGTCTAATTTGTCCTTCGGCGACTTGTTTGGTGAGGAAATACAAGCTTTTAACCCCAAAGCCAGTGGCAAATTCCTCATTCCCTCGTTTCGGGTCTTTGGCAGCAAATTCAGCTCCAGCGATATCGTAATGCACCCAAGGGGTGTGGGGATTGGCCAGAAACTCTCTGATAAAGGCTGCCCCTTGAGCAGAATGCTGAAGGTACATCTCTTTGGTAGGTGATTGGCCCTTTTCGGGTTTTTCTTTGATGACCCCCCACTTCAGCGCATCTTCCATATCGACTGAATTAAACACATCGGCCCGGCCCTTGCCGTCTTTGGTGACCCATTTGCGGTGGGCATCGTTCAGCTCTAGCACAGCGGTTTTATTGCCCAAGGCTTTTTCAATTTTATTGGCCGCATTCATCAAACTGCGGTTATTCCCGGATATTGCAACAGCATCTTGTTCACCAAGACCACGGACTTTCCCTCCAGTCAAAGTCGCCATATCTGCAACCAACATGGGTTTATATTTTTCCATCCCGTAATGGATTGCATCGGCTAGTACCAATCGACCTTCAGCATCTGTGTTGGAAATTTCGACAGTTTTTCCGTTTCGTGCTGTATAAATATCGTGCATCAGGGTCGATTTCCCGCTGATCCGGTTTTCAGTGAGGCAGCCCAAGCCCACCACTCGGACACCAGAGAGTTGCATCGCATCCAGAGCCTTCATAGTACCAATCACTGCGGCGGCTCCGGCCATATCTCCCTGCATATTATGCATATATTCGGAGGCCTTTAAGTTATTGCCACCGGTGTCAAAAATAATCCCTTTTCCGACCAATAAAAGAGTCGGATGTTTGCGATTTTCAGGATCGTAATCTTTAGACTGATAAACCATTTCGAGCAGGCGAGGTTGTTTTTCTGCTGTATCCTCATTTCCTTGCCCAACGGATAAAAACAAACCCATTTTTTCTGTCTGAAGTTCTGCTTTTTCCATGGCTCTGACTTTGAGTGTGGGTGAACTTAATGCCATTGCTTCTCGGGTAATTTGTCCGGTCGTTTTATAGTTGGCCGGTGAATGAACCAAATGCCGAGTCAGATTCATCGCCTCACCCAAAACTTGGCCTTCGCGAATGGCGTCTTGAAATTGACCGTAAACAGAACGGGGTCGAGTAATCAGCACGCGTGACAATTTCACAGGATTTCGTGGGTCTTGACGGTGAAATTTTAGGTTAATTCCATAGGCTGCAGTTCTTTGGGCTAGTTCACGAACCAACACAGATGCATCTATTCCTTCAGGCAGTGTATCTGGCAGAACAACGGTCAGTGTTTTGGTACTTTGCGGCAGGTCTGCAAGACGGTCTTCAAACGCCCGGGCCATAGTAATTACGGCTTTTTCCGCATCTTCTTTCTTTTTCAGTACGGTCGGCACTTTGGCATTGGTGATCCAGTTGCCAAAACCGTCTTTCCATTCTCCACTGGCTAGCGCGTTCAGCAAACGAGCCAGCCCCGTCATAGTTTTAGGGGTAGCATCTTTGCCAGACTGTCCAATAGCAAGAGGGGTCAGGACAATACGTGCTTCATTGAAAGCGGTACGGGTAAACAAATCAGATAGTGGCACCCCGGGTGTGTCTTGAATCAAAAGCCGATTACTATAAGAGCGTCTGGCTCGATCAGCACCAATTATTGTACTGGCTTGTGCTGTGCTATTTGGCTTTCCGGCAAATTGAATTTGCCAGTAGGGCAATGAGATTGACTTAACAGCCATAATTGATACTCCCCCACAATATGATGACAGCCTTAAATTGCTTTCATTTAGAAAACTTCAATCTATTCACAAGTCACACTATTCACAACTCACACTATTAGGTTTTTCGGGCAGGTTTTTCGGGCAGGTTTTTTCAGGTTTTTCAACCTGATATATCTCAAAAACGATAAAGAGAGATTATACAGCAGATCCGGATCAGAATCCGAACATCTGTAACAAATTTAAATCACCAAATTGATTTTCGATTGAACAGGGGTACTGGCCTTGATCACTTTATTGACTGGGCATTTTTCAGCGACAGTTTCTAAGGCCTGGATTTGGGCCGGATCCAGTTGCCCTTTCAGCTTAATCTCTTTTTCAAAGGAGGTTTGTCCGCCTTGAGTGACCTCGGTCACATCGACTGAAATCTCACGCAGATCCCAGCCTTTACGACCCGCATACATTTGCAAGGTAATTGCGGTACAGGCTGCTAGAGCCCCCATCAGCATATTCATCGGTGTAGGGCCTGTATCTTGCCCGCCAAGAGCCACCGGCACATCGGCTGTTAACTGATGTCCACCAATTTGAATATTGTTTCGGTACAGTTGTCCTGCGACGCTACGAACCTGGACCGTGCTCACACCCGCCATAATCTATGTTTCTCCCTAAAACAATGACTTTAAAAATGTTAGACCAGCGTCTCTACACGCTTTCCTGAAAAATACGACGCCCACTTGCCGTCCACCATTGTCTTGGTTTTGGCATCCATCTCAATCTCATCCGGCCATTCACGTTCAAAGCCTTCTGTAGCCCATTTCTTAGTGGCATCAATCCCCACTTTGCTACCATAGGCCCAGCGCGGGGTGGCGTGATCCAAAATATCCATTGGTCCTTCAGCAAACATCATATCCCGCTGAGGATCGGTGTTGTTAAACACGTGCCAGGCCACCTGAGAGAGATCGTGAACATTCACGTGCTTATCCAGCACGATCACGTATTTGCTGAACATCATCTGGCCAAAGCCCCACACGCTACTCATCACCTTTTTGGCATGCCCAGGATAGCGCTTATCAATGCTTAAGATCACACAGTTGTGGAACACCCCTTCCCAAGGTAGATTCATATCCACAATTTCGGAAATAAACACTTTGAGCAACGGCAGAAAAATCCGTTCGGTGGCTTTGCCCAAATAACAATCTTCTTGCGGGGGTTTACCCACAATGGTGGTCATATAAATCGGGTTTTTACGGTGTGTCATCGCGGTGAGATGAAACACGGGGAAATCATCTGCCAGAGAATAATACCCTGTATGATCCCCGAAAGGGCCTTCCCGGCGCAGCTCATCCAATAAAACATAGCCCTCTAGAATAATTTCAGCGTAAGCCGGCACGTCGAGATCCACGGTTTTGCATCGCACCATCTTCACGGGATCGGAGTGAAGGAAACCGGCAAAGATCATCTCATCAATCCCTGGCGGCAGAGGCGCCGTGGCACTGTAGATGATATGCGGGGGACAACCTAGAGCAACGGCAATTTCGATGCGGTCTTTCCCCATACGCCGGGCGTTTTCGTAAATTCGGGCCCCATCATGGTGCTTGTGCCAGTGCATCCCCGTGGTGCAGTTATCATACTTTTGCAGGCGGTACATCCCGGCGTTGCGTTCTCCTGTGGCGGGGTCTTTGCTAAACACAACGGGCAGGGTGATAAACGGCCCCCCGTCATCCGGCCAGCACTGAATAATGGGGAGTTTATCCAGCATCGGTTGGGTGGTATCTGTAATCACCACTTCTTGGCAGGGGGCGGTATCCCCCTTAAAGGGTTTAGGCAAAAAATTATTCAGCTCTGCCAATTTCGGCAGCATCGAGAGTTTTTCCCATAAATTGCCCGGCATCGGGGGTTTGACAAAGAACTGAATGCGCTCTTGGATGGTCTCAAAGTTTTCGACCCCCAATGACGCCAAAACCCGTTCGTGAGATCCCACAGCGTTAATCAGCAAGGGGATTTCACATTTATCTACTTTGTTAAAAAGCAATGCTTTATTGTTTTCAGCCGGTCCTTTACTCACGCGATCAGTAATTTCAGTTACTTCAAGAACAGAAGAAACTGGAGTATCAATCTCCAGCAGATCTTGCCGGCGTTTTAGGCCGTCGAGAAATTCGCGTAAATCTTTGTAAGGTGCCATCGTGGCTTTGTTTTACTCAAAACACAGGCAAAAAACCAGTGGATTTCGCATCATCGATTTTAAAAGGCTTTATTTTAAAAGACCTTCTTGTGCCACAAAACCGTCTAATAAAGATAAAACCTGATCAAAACTCTCTGCCACAAACAACTGAGGTTGCGGACGAGTGATATCAAAGGCAACATCAAGACAAGCCAGACTTAAGGGACGCTTTTCTACCGCATCACTCATCGCATAGGCGCATTCAAAGGGAGAAGACAAGAGTCCCGCCCCGTATATTTTGAGCCCGTCAGATGTTTCAATCAAACCGTACTCCACCGTCCACCAGTATAGGCGAGAAAGCTTCAACCCAATACTCTCATCCGTCAGAGTACTCGTAAGATGATTGAGCTGGGCTTCTGCGGCTTCAATGGCTTGGATATCTTGTTCGGGATGTTCTTTCAAGATAGACAGGTGACGAATTGCCTCATACACAATTTGATCCGCTTCACTGAAGGGGACCTGTAAGGCCAATTCTCCAAAGCGTTGTAAAAAAGCCCCGTACATCGGGTCAACCAATAACGGCACATGTCCGGCGGCCTCATGCCAAATATCAGGAGCGGGGGTGTAGTCTAAATGTTGCGGTCGGCGGATATCACGGGCAATGGGCATGATTTTTTGTGCCTGTAACCCCAAAAAATGCCGTGGCGGGACAAACCCGTCCACAGGAACGCTCTGCCAACCATAAGGCTTCAACAATTCACTAATGCTATCAATTCGGGGGATCACATCATCCGAAATCCCCGTTTTATGCAGTCCTTCTAAAAACAAGGGATGAGCATATCGTTTCCAAATCGGAATCAGCCTTGCAAACAAACGCTGCCAGGTCTGATGATCTTCGGTGGTGTAACTCTCATACGCCTGGCTAACTGCCTGGATTGAAATCGTTTCCGTCATAAGGGAAAGCACTTTCTGTCATTACATAACTAAATAAAAACATCACGGAAGGAAAAACTGCTTGGAGAAAACGGGCTAAAAAAGACCCCGCTGGACAAAAGGTCTGCGGGGTCGTGTAAAACAGTGGGTTGCGATGAATAAACGACTAAAAGACCCCGCGGGTGGTTGGATACAGCAGGGTATAATACGCATTCAGTTGGCAAGTCATTTGGTTCATGTCCGTATCTTAACGAAAGTCAGATATGCTTGTCAAAAAATAAAGCCGCCCAAGAGAGTAATCTGAGGCGGCGTGTCCTAATGATTCCTAACTCACTTAAACAATAAAACTGTCTGGCTTATTTAATAATATTGCCTTGCTTATCCAATTCTGTTTTGCCGTCTGGTAAAAACAGTTTGATCGAGCCATCAGGTTGCTCAATATGGCGAATAGAAACGAGTTTTCCATTCGTATCGAGCGTAGTCAGCAATTGACCGGTGGCCTTGTTGTAGGTTTTAGAAACTTTGCCGTCTTTCATGATGAAGCCGACATCAATCCCGTAGCGGTTGATATCTTTATCACCGTTACCAAAGAGATCGTTCACTTCGTACTTTTTGTAATCGTAATCAATGGCCCCTTCACCTTGAGCGCCTCGGCCGACTTTCCCTTTGCGGACAAGATCGCTGCCATCAGCGGTTTGACCCAAGATCCCATTGGGGTTGACCCAATCTTGCATCACACCGTCTTTATTCACCTTGACGCTCTGAACGCCGTGGTTCCCGTCGATGGATTGCTGGAGGTTGATATCATATTCTTTGGTATGGATGATTAAGTTTTTACCGGTACCACCCCAAACAGGACCCTGTTTATACTCGACCGTGGCATCTTCCCCGTTCATCTTTAGGGTGAGTTTTTCACCGTCTTTC
>CAZZIY010000006.1:0-2222 GCA_964654525.1 uncultured Vampirovibrionales bacterium
AGGGTCATCAGGCAGAACTTGAAACTGCGGTAAAGATCACAAGCCAAGTTTTCAGAGAATTTGCACAATCTCCTTTTAATTTTAAATAAGAGGGCTGAAGGTTATGACGGAAATCGATCAAAACATTGAAACACCGCTTTCTTCTGAAACCCTGTATCAGGGTCGGGTCATTTCCCTGCGAAAAGACTTTGCTTCACTGCCGAGTGGCCAAAAAGTTCTTAGAGAAGTGGTGACACACCCTGGGGGAGCTGTTGTCTTTGCCGCATTGCCGAATGGTAAAGTCCTGTTTGTCGAGCAATACCGCTATGCGCTGGGACATTCCTTGTTGGAGCTACCCGCTGGAAAATTAGAACCCAACGAGCCACCTGCCCTGACCATCCGCCGAGAACTGCTGGAAGAAACTGGTTATCAGGCAGACCAGTGGGAAGAGATGGGAGCCGTTTATACATCGCCCGGATTTTGTAACGAGAAAATTTGGCTCTATAAAGCCAGTGGCCTGAGTCTGGCTGAAAAGCTATATATTCACGGAGACGGGGAAGAGGAAACCCTCAGGCTTCACCAGTTAACGGTCTCTGAAATCAAAGAAAAAGTAAGAAACCATCAAATTATGGACGCCAAAACATTGTGTTTACTGGGACTGTGCTTGCCAGAAGCCTTAATGTAGCAATTTTTAGCCGTCCTGATTAAATTTTGTGGGGGTTTTGACACTAAACCCCTTTGAAAACCAGAGCACTCCCCGGAAAATCATGCTGGTACCAACGGCCAAGGGTACTCCTGGGAGAAAGGCCCATAGCGGCGGAAAAGCAAGACCCGCCACACCGGCAATGCCTGCAAAAATACCTCCCCAGATGACGTCTGATAGAAACCCCTGGGTATTGAGTCTGAAGAATTCCCGCAATGCACGAAAGCCATTGCCCAGACGGATGCGAAACGTACCTTTTTTGGTATTGGTCGAAATTTCGGGTTGTTGACTTGATGCCTCAGGCTCTTGAGCCGTCGCTTGTGGTGGTGTGGCCGCCTTGCTTCTGGCAGAAAATTTGGGGGTATAAGCAGGAGAAAGTCCTGCTGCTGAAAAAGAGGAAATTGGACTTGGCATTTCACGCTTCTTTCGTCAATGAAATTTACTTGAAATCTTGAAATCATGAAAACAAAACCCCGGGGGCGGTTTTTTGTGCGTCTGTTTCTGCTTCATTTTGCTACAATGCAAAAAAAACGAGGCCTAAAATAAGAATTTGCATGTCCTGAAGAGAGGCATTGCAAGAGAGGTTTTTTGAACTTGTCACAGCAGAAACCCCGGATTTTTGTGGCACTGGATGTCCCCACAGCAGAAGAAGCCTTGCAACTGGTGACCCGTCTTCAGCACTTGCCGTTGCATTACAAGGTGGGTATGCAGTTGTTTTATCAAGAGGGCCTGTCTCTGGTGGAGGCAATTCAAGCTCAAACGGGTAAAACCGTGTTTGTCGACCTGAAACTGCACGATATCCCGACGACCGTTGCCAATACAGCTGAAGTATTGCTAAAAAACGGGGTTCGTTTTTTCAATTGCCACTGTATGGGCGGACTGGAGATGATGCAGACTTTGGCCAACAGAGTCAGGACAGTCTCAGAATCTTTAGAAATAACAGAAAACCCAACTGTATTGGGAGTGACTGTATTAACCAGTATGGATGCCCCTTCTCTCAAGCGTGATCTTCAGGTGGAGCAAACGCCGGAAAACTATGTGCTGAGTCTAGCCAGGATGGCCCAAGATGCAGGGCTTTCAGGGGTTGTTTGCTCTGCACGTGAAGTTGCTGCACTGCGAGCAGCTTGCGGGGATGATTTCGTATTACTAACACCGGGTATACGGCTTAATAGTGGGGATCATCAAGATCAAAAACGGGTGATGACTCCGGTGCAAGCGCTTCAAAACGGGGCCAGTGATCTGGTAATTGGCCGTCCTATCACCCATGCGGCAGACCCTGTGCTAGCGGCTGAAGATATTATTGCTTCATTAGGGGCTATACAGCTTTGAAAATTCTCTGTGTTTATCCTCTGACGGGTCATCAAACGGCGGAAACTCAGACCTTTGTGATGGGCTCCGTCTCTGATTGGCAACCAGGGACAACAGAGCTTTTTGTCGAAAATCTGAGAACAGCAACAAAACAGTCAATTCCCATTTTAAATGAGTGTTTTTCATTCCCGGTATCTCTGGTGCCAGGAAATCAAACGCTAAGACTAACTGT
>CAZZIY010000006.1:2322-16291 GCA_964654525.1 uncultured Vampirovibrionales bacterium
GATCAATGCGATCTCGATGTCTGTTGCTTGAGCCGCCCGGTAGACTATTTTGAGAATCTGGATAATACCCTCTCCAGTTGGTATCCAACGGGTCAGGTGAGAGTCATTCCTGACTACGCAGTGGCATTTACAGGGTATATACCTCCATCATGGCTCGAAGAAGAAGACGCACAAGAGCCCGTGATGTTGATTTTTAAAGAACAACAATCCTACACACACAGTTCTCTGGCAGACAGTCCTCAAGTGACTCCGCAGGAATTTGGTACACCCCTGAGACCGTGTAAAGAGGATGGAGAGCGGGATACCCGCCAAGCAGTGTTTGCAGAACTGCATCATGTGGACCCCGTGTTACCGCGACGGGGGTTTTGCCTGGCACAATATGCATTTCAAAAATCAGCTGCGGGGAAGTCTTTTACCGCTTCATTGACTTTTAAAGACAGACAGCATCCTCTCCCTGTCACCATTGAGGTGCTAGCTGAACCAATATTGGCAGAGTTGAAAGGCACAGACAGCCCTGATACCAAAATTCTTGCGCGTTACGGGTCGGATACGTTGACTGCCCGTGCCTGTCCCGTATTGCCAGGTACGCTGGTTCAAGTGCCGTTCTTTCATCAAAGCCCAGAGACAGCCTATTCGTTCGTGTCTCCGTATTATTGGGTCCCCTCAGAGTGTATTACCCCCCTGTCGCCAGAGCCATACTCTCTACTGGAGCCTATCTCTGTTAAACTGGTCACGATCCAGACGGTTGAATACCAGAAACACGCCCCCAACATAGCTGACCGTGTGAGAATCACTATTCCTCTTTCAAGACAGCCACTGGTCGAGGTTATTTCTAAACCGGATGGGCGGCTTAAGATCACGCTCTGTGGGGTCCAGCACGCCTGTGATTTTATTCATTTTCAAGATGATGCTGTTTTAGAGGCTGTCCTAAACGCATACATAGACTATAAAAATCATGATCAGTTTGTGCTAACACTGACATTACCAAATTTAGCAGGTTATGATTGGGCCTATGAAGCAGGGGTATTGTGTATCTTTCTTCAATTTTGGCCAGAGTCTATTCAAGACTTGCGAATTTTAATCGATCCCGGGCATGGTGGAGAGGAATTAGGGGGGATTTCGATGACGGAGGTACCGGAGAAAACCCTCAATGCGCTCTGTGCGGGGTATTTGTGTGATGCTTTTAAAACCCTGGGCCTCAATGATGAGCAGATTCAATTCACGCGCAGCCCCCATCTAGATGCTACGGTCACTTTGTCTGATAGAGCGAGGATTGCCAAAGAGACGAGGGCTCATGTGCTAGTTAGTCTGCACCATAATGCCTTGCCCGATGGACGAGATCCTCAACAGTATCGAGGAATCAGTACGTACTATTACCATCCCTTTTCACGACCATTGGCGTTAAGGTTGTATCACGCCCTGACACAGGCGGCCAATCAAGAAGTATCCAGCCCCATGCCTGGTTACGGGGTTTTATTCGATAGTTTGGCGATGACCCGAATCACCACCGCACAAGCCGTGTTGGTGGAATTGGGCTTTATGACCCACCCTGAAGACTCCATTTTGATTCATGACCCAGTGCATCAGGCACTGTTGATGAGAGCACTAGCAGATGCGGTGGTTTGTGGCCCTGCAATATCTTGCCGGCACCAGAGCAGCGGGTTTTTTGCCTGAACCTCTCTGACCAAACGGTAAGCCTGATTTCGAGCGTCACCTTGGCTTTTGCCCAGAGCGGTAATATTGAGAATGCGTCCCCCAGAAACACCCACCTGTCTGAGGGAATTCAACTTGCTACCCGCATGAAACAGAAACAAATCCTCTGGCAGTATGTTATCGAGTATCAGCGGACTACCTTGTGCCTCTGCATCTAAAGTCCCTGGGTAGCCGGGTGCGGCGAGTGTCACGGTTACGGCATAAGTGTTGGGTGTAAACCATTCTTTTCGCCCGGTTTGCTCGGGGAGGGTGCCTTCAGCGCAGGCGTATAATAGCGGCAATAAATCAACACGCAACAGGGGAATTAGGACTTGGGTTTCTGGGTCTCCAAAACGAGCATTAAATTCAATCACCCAGGGTGCCAGAGTGCCGTTTCTGGACTCAATCATAAGACCTGCATATAAAACCCCCCGATAAGGGTTTCCTTGTGGCTTCATCGCCGCCATGATGGGTTTGAATATTTTGTTCTCAATGTCTTGATACAGTTCTTCGCTGGCCCAGTCCACAGGTGCATAGGCCCCCATGCCTCCCGTGTTAGGTCCTTCATTGTTGTCATAAGCCCTTTTAAAATCTTGTGCAGCCACCAGGGGGATGGCTTTGTCGCCATCACAGAGGGCGAGGACAGAGAGTTCCTGACCCGCTAAGAAGCCTTCGATCACGACTTGTTTCTGTGAATCAAGCACTGACAGGGCAGCCTCTTGGGCGGTCTGGTAATCCAGTGTGACGGTGACCCCTTTGCCGGCAGCCAGCCCGTCAGCCTTAATCACATATGGAGAACCCAGTTTTTCCAGAGCATTGACAATCTCTGCTTGATTTTGGCACTGAAAATAGGGTGCCGTAGGAATGCCGTGCTTCAGCATCACCTCTTTGGCAAAGGCTTTACTGCTTTCAAGTCGGGCTGCTGCTTGAGTGGGGCCAAAAATAGGGAGGTTCGCTTTCTGGAATTGGTCTACAATCCCGAGTGACAAGGGTAACTCCGGTCCCACCACGGTCAGTGCTATCTGCTCTCGTTTGGCAAAGAGGAGGAGACCCTCAATATCATCCACCGCAATATCAAGCCGCTGTCCAAGCCCCGTCATACCGGCATTGCCAGGAGCAATATAGAGTTCGGTGAGTTTGGGACTTTTCGCCAAGGCCAGGGCCAGTGCATGCTCGCGGCCACCGCTGCCAATTAAAAGGACTTTCATCAAAATTGAATCCTAATTAAAACGGGACACAGGCTCCAGCATAGCGTCGTTATTGAAAGAATACAAATTAAGCCGGCAGTTTGTTACTGCTTAAAAAGTCTTGAAAGCAAGCCTGAAAAGCAAGCCTGAAAAGTAAGCCTCGATGTGCTGCTCAAATGCAGACCTGCTAGCGTTATTCTCCAGAACACAATCCCACTCACTGTCTTTGATATCGTCTAAATCACACTCAGTCGGGTCATTTTCAGCAACAAGAACACCGCGAGTTTCTCTAATGCTTCGCGTTGCGTTGAGCCGGATACAAAAAGCCCCGCGTTCTCTGAAAAAATGGTATTCGTGTCGAAGTCTCATGTCAGATACAACCGTGGGCGCACCGTCCTCTAGCAGGGCACTCAGCCAATAATTGGGATCTTGTGCTCTTCCCCAGTCCCCCATCGCAATCAGGCCAGTACGGTGCGCGGCCTTATTCGCCTCTAGATCTTCCAGGCTGAGACCATGCTCAGCCGCGTAGCGTCGTTTAATTGCACTGGCGATTGGTTTTTTTTGGAACCCCGGAAACATCTGGCAGAGTGTGTCTGCCAAGAGATCTTTGCCAGAAAACTGCTTGCCGGAAATCGCGATAATACGGTGCATACAACAGGCCTTTATCTCGGGCTGGGACTTTAACGCTCGGACACTTTTAAGATATGATAGCCGCTTGCGAGTGGTTTTACGAAAGGTTTTGCAGAAGGCTATTTATGTTTTTAACCGAAACACAGCTGGGTGTGCAGGCTCTGGCAAGAGAATTTGTCCAAAAAGACTTAAACCCGGTTCTTTCTGTCTTAGAATCAGGGGATTTAGACACGCTGAAGGCAATGTGGCAGCGAATGGCAGACATTGGCCTGACAGGTCTTCCGTTTCCTGAAGAATACGGTGGCTCTGCGGTGGACAGTCTCTCTTACTTTTTGGTGTTAGAAGAAATTGCCAAGGCCTCTTCAGCACTGGCGACCTCACTGTCTGTCCATGTGTCTCTGGGGGGGCTGCCGGTTCTGTATTACGGCACTGAGGATCAGAAAGCGCGCTATTTGCCAGATGTTGTACAGGCCAAAAAAATTGGCGCGTTCGCCTTAACAGAACCCAATGCCGGGAGCGATGCAGGGAGTGGACTCACCAAGGCTGAAAAAAACGGATCGGGCTACGTCTTAAACGGTAGTAAGCTCTTTATTACCAATGCCTTTATAGCTAGTTTCTTTGTCTCTACGGCACGAACCAATCGAGAGATTGCTGGTGCTAAAGGACTTACTGCCTTTTTGGTTGACAAAGATACGACAGGCCTGGTTATTCACGAGGGGGATGAGAAAATGGGCCTGAAAGGCTCTGATTGGGGAGAACTGACTTTTGAAGACTGCAAAGTCTCTGAGGCACAGCGTCTTTCTGAGGAAGGGGTGGGCTTTAAAATCTTTATGAAAAGTCTCGATATTGGCCGTATTAGTATTGGTGCCATTTCTTTGGGGGTCGCCGAAGCCTGTTTAGAAGCTTCGTTGGAATATGCAAAACAACGATACCAATTTGGTAAAACACTCAGTGAATTCCAGGCAATACAAATGAAGTTGGCCGATATGGCAATGCAAATTGAGGCCGCACGAAGCTTGGTTTATAGTGCTGCGCGGCTTAAAGAGGCCGGACTGCCTTTTTCAAAAGAAGCTTCTATGGCCAAATGTTACGCATCAGAAATATGCAATGCTTGTGCCCGAGAAGCGGTCCAGATTTTTGGTGGTTACGGTTATACCAAAGACTTTCCTGTAGAACGGTATTTTCGTGATGCCCGGGTGATGTCCTTATTTGAAGGAACCAGCCAGATCCAAAGAACGGTGATTGCCAAGCATTTGCTTAAGGGATAAGTATCTATGACCTCGAACTCTTCGACCCAAACCATGCAAGAGGCCTTACGGCAGCTTGAAAATGAGACTTTAACTGCTTTATCAGAACTCTCTGAGGTCTCAACTCTTGAAGAGTTGAGAGTATCTGTCCTGGGACGCAAGGGCTCACTTACTCAAATTCTCAGAAGCCTGAAAGATGTCCCTGCCGAAGAGCGATCTGCAATGGGCAGTATCGCCAATCGTATTCAAGAAGGGCTGAATCAGGCGATTGATCAAAAAAAACAGAGTTTACAGGCCTCCAAATGGCAGGCACAAATCACCACCGAAGCCTTGGATGTCACGATGCCAGGCCGGGTTCGCACCCCGGGTGTGCTTCATCCACTGACCCTCGTGACAGAAGAAATCTGTGATATCTTCCGCCTGATGGGGTTTCATGTGATTGATGATGCACTGTGCCCAGAGGTGGAGACGGATTACTACAACTTTGAGGCACTGAACTTTCCGGCGGATCACCCGGCCCGAGATATGCAAGACACGTTTTACACCCATGTAGGCCCGGAAGTTTTGCTCAGAAGCCAGACATCCAATGCGCAAATTCGACACATGGAAGCACATCAACCCCCGGTTCAGGTGGTTGTGTCCGGACGTGTTTACCGAAATGAAGAAGTCAGTAGCCGGAAAAACGTACTTTTTCATCAGTTAGAAGGTCTCTGGGTAGATGAAAATGTTTCTATGGCCGATCTAAAAGGAGTTTTGCACCGATTTGTGGCTTTGTTTTTTGGAGAAGAGCGACCCACACGGTTTCGTTCCAGTTATTTTCCTTTTACTGAGCCCAGTGCAGAGATGGACGTTCAGTGTATCCTCTGTACAGGGGCGGGGTGTCGAACTTGTGGACATCACGGTTGGTTAGAAATATTGGGCGCTGGTATGGTTGACCCTAACGTGTTGCAAGGAGTAAAGATCGACCCCGAAAAATACGTGGGATTCGCTTTTGGCGTTGGCATTGAGCGAATGGCGATGCTGAAGTACGGTATTGATAATATTCGTGCTTTTTATACCAATGATCAGCGCTTTTTAACTCAGTTTCGTGGCCTTTCGTAGCTAGAAAGAACTATAAAATATGAGAGTTTCATGGCAATGGCTTCAACAATTTGTTAATTTAGAGGGAATTTCACCAGAATCTCTCTCTGAAAAGCTGACGGATTCTGGCTTGGAAGTTGAATCCATTACACATCAAGGCCCTCGTTTTCAAGGGGTGGTTTTGGCGCGTGTTCAGGCAGTGGATCCCCACCCCAATGCGGATAAACTTCGTCTGGTTACCGTCAAACTGGCTGAAAATTCTGAAATACAAGTGGTCTGCGGTGCTCCCAATGTTCGTATTAATACCTGGATTGCCTTTGCCCCCGTCGGTGCCCAAGTTCTCAGTCGTAAAACAGGTGAGCTTTTTACCTTAGAACCTGCAGTGATACGGGGGGTGACCTCACAAGGGATGATTTGCTCTTTAGACGAGCTGGGCCTAGAAGTACGTTACCCAAAAACGGAAGACGGGATCTGGATTTTGGATGAGATCGAGGGAATTAATCCCTCTGCACTGGGACATTCTCTCAAAGAAGTCTTAGGGCTTGACGGGGATGTGATACTAGAAACCATGCCGACGGCCAACCGTGGGGATTTAATGTGCATGGAAGGGATCGCTCGTGAAGTAGCCGCTCTCACTCAGCGAGAACTGTGCATTGCTGATGATGATTTCTCCTCTCTGCTCAGCTTGCCCAACCGCCCGGCCTCATCAGCTCCCTTTGAAATTCATCTGGAAGATGAGAGCGTTTGCCCTGTGTATTTGGGGATGTCAGTCAGTCAAATCAAGATTCAAGATTCTCCTGCCTGGCTTCAGCAGCGGCTTGAAGCGGCCAATGTGCGTTCCATTAACAATGTGGTGGATATTACCAACTATGTGATGTTAACCACGGGGCAACCGCTTCATGGCTTTGATTCCAATAGCCTGTTGAAGTTCGGTTCACGGATTGGTGTTCGCCGAGCCAAAGACGGGGAGAAGATGACCACGCTGGACGGGGTGGAGCGATCCCTTTCTCCCTTGAGTATATTGATTACGGCTGGGGACACGCCTGTGGCATTGGCCGGGGTGATGGGCGGAGAAACCTCTGAGGTGGAGAATACGACAACCGACCTGTTTTTAGAGTCCGCGTACTTCCCTGCTGCCTCAACTCGGCGTAGTGCCAAGAGTGTGGGTATTCGGACAGAGGCCTCTGCACGTTTTGAGCGTGGGCTCTATCCCGCTGTATGCTTACGGTCGCTGGTTTTGGCAAAGCAGTTATTAGAAGAGTACGCTGGGGCTAAAGTAGAAGCCCTGATTTCAAGTCGCCCTTTGCCTGAGGTGATTTCGGAATTAAAGCAACCTGCTGAAAGACAACTCACTCTGCGACTCTCTCGTCTGGAGAGAATTCTGGGAGTGTCGCTGGGGGTATCGATAGATGCGGATGAGATCATTCGAGTCCTCACCCCGCTTGGGTTTGCTTGTGCCAGCTTACACTCTGATACGGATGTAATTCAAGTACAAGTGCCTGTTCACCGGCAAAATGATGTGACCCGTGAGATTGATCTGATTGAGGAAGTGATCCGAGTTCTGGGTTTTGACCGTATCCCTTATCAACTCCCCAGTCAGACCAGTTTTGCTGTAAAAACCTTGCGGCAATCTGTGCTGTCCACTGTGCGGCAATCTTTAACCGCACAAGGCCTGAATGAAGTTTGGACCAATTCTTTGATAGGAGATGCACTTCTGGAGAGAACCGGCTTCTCCCTGAACCGGGATCAGCTGGTTTCGGTGAGTAACTCTCATTCGGTGGATCATACGTTTATGCGTCAGAGTCTATTGCCCACTTTGATTGAAGTGGCCAAATACAATCAAGGCCAAGGAATGGATGATTGTTGGATTTTTGAATTAGGCAAGACCTATTTTAAATTGGGAAAATCCAGCACCAAGCAAACGGGTGTCTCCGAAAAATTGATGCTATCGGGGTTACTCCTGGGCTCAACCCGGTCCGCAGAATGGCAAACTGAGAGAAAAGCTCCTATTCCTCCTGATGCGCCTGCCGATTTTTATGAGCTTAAAGGGGTGATTGAAACACTGTTAGCGTCTTTAGGCATATCTGTCTCAGAAGTTTCATTTCAAAATTTGACCGAACAATCCTCACCGGTAGCTGTTGCCTCTCATTCGGGGGTCTTCCACCCCGGTCGGGTGGCTCAATGCCTGCTCAATCAAAAATCTTGGGGCGTCTTTGGTGAACTCCATCCACGATTGGTGGAGGCACTTAAACTGCGTCACCGTCCCTATCTCTTTGAGTTAGACATGGAGTTTTTCCTAAAATACGCCAAACAGAATCAGGCCAAGACACGTGCCGTTAGACTGTCAGGTTATCCCTCTGTTAAACGGGATATGGCCTTTTGGGTAAAACAAGGCTGTACTCATCAAGAAATCCTTCAGGTCATTTCGCAGTTGAACGACCCACTCATTCAGCATATTGAGCTATTTGATGAATTTCATGCCCATGCAGATTCAGAAAGCCGACGAAGCTTGGCTTACCGGGTTTTGCTGCAGTCTTTTGAGCAAACACTGACAGAGCCGGAGATTGACGCCTGTATGCAACGGCTTCGAGAGGCCTTAAAGACGAAACTGGCTGTTGAATTTCGCTAATTAAGACTTAATCGCTGACCCGAATGGGGACAGCTTGAGGGGTCTGAAAGCGAAAAGCCTCTTTGAGTTCTGGTACAGCAAGTTGCTTGATAAAATGACGGATACTCCGGAATTCTTGAACTGCTTCTGAACAGCGGAGCTGATCCTGTAAAAAATAGCTAGACCCACGGTAACGACGTGAAAACGTGCTGGGATGCTCATATAAATGAGAGTCTTGGGAATTGCTCACTACTTGCTCACTCCTAATGTCATTTATTTAAATGGATCAACGGATTTTATGAGGGAGTTGGTGCTAGTTTGTAAGCAAATCTATATTTAACTGTTTTTATAATTTATAGAGATGTTAACTTCTCCCCTACAATACAGTGCATGTCACAAGATGCATTTACGTTGCCTGCCTTTTCATTCAGTTTGCTGAAAAAAGTCAGTACCGATTTTGGGGAGGCTCGGGCGGGAGATTTTTTGACGCCCCATGGGCTGGTGGAAACGCCGGTTTTTATGCCTGTAGGCACCCAATCAGCAGTCAAGATGCTGACGATGGATCAGGTGGCTGCCACAGGGGCCAGTATGATTTTGTCTAACGCTTACCATTTGTACCTTCAGCCGGGGCATGAGCGTGTGGCCCGAGCAGGAGGTTTGCACACTTGGATGAACTGGTCTCAACCCATTCTGACAGATTCCGGGGGGTTCCAGGTGTTCAGTTTGGCGCACCTGCGAAAAATTTCGGAGGAGGGCGTGGCTTTTAAGGATCCGGTCCGCGGGGATCAGCATTTTATAGGTCCTGAAAAGGCGATGGAAATTGAAAATGCACTGGGTGCCGATGTGATTATGGCCTTTGATGAGTGCCCGCCATACCCGTGTGAGTACGATTATGCCAAGCAATCGATGGAAAGAACACATCGATGGCTTGAGCGCTGTTTTAAGGCCCATCAGCGACCCCGTGAACAAGCTTTATTCCCGATTGTGCAAGGCTCGGTCTACCCAGATCTGCGGGAGGCGAGTGCGCAATTCTGTTCTCAGATCGATGCGGTCGGCTATGCGATAGGCGGGGTGAGTGTGGGAGAAAGTAGAGAGTGGATTCAACGGGTGGTTGCTGAGACGACCCCTCAGTTACCAGAGAGTAAACCCCGCTATTTAATGGGTGTCGGCACGCCAGAAGATATTTTAGACGGTATTGCCCGGGGAATTGATATGTTTGACTGTGTGATGCCAACCCGAATTGCCCGACATGGTTCGTATTTCTCTCCCGAAGGCCGTCAGATTATTAAAAATCAGGTTTTCGCCGATGATTTTACCCCCTTGGTGCCAGGATGCCTTTGTTATACGTGCCGTAATCACCACCGGGCTTATATTCGTCATTTGGTTCGGCAAAAAGAAGCCACCGGGGCGACCCTGCTGACGATTCATAATATTTTCTATCTGGTGCAGTTGGCAAAAACCGCTCGACAGCATATTTTAGCAGGCACCTTTCAAGATTTTTATACTCAACAAAAATCCCAATTGGAAACCCGCCTGAACAGAACTCCTACCCCCAGGAGAACCATGGCATAATAATAGGTTTCAACGACAAAGTAGCATTTAGGACCAAAAGGGCATGAACCCAGACACGGATCGAGACGAGCGCCGCCAGCAGGAAGTGGACCGTCGAACCAAAGAGCGCCAAGGGAAATACGACCGGCGCAAGAACCGTTGTGTCCATTGCCGCTTTTTTGAGATGGATGCTGACTTTGCCGACGGACCCGTCGGTGATTCGGTTGGCTTTTGCCATCAGCATGAAAGGCCGATGGCGGCCTATGCCTTTGTCTGTATTCTGTTTGAGGATACCCGCACTAGCGGAATGGCTGACCTTGAGAATTAAGAGCTAGAGAATTAAAAGTAGGCTAATCGTTTGTTTTAATGAAAGAGACCCTATTGTGACAACCCCTGTGTATATTGTCAGTGCAACCCGAACCCCCATTGCGGCATTTCTAGGTGCCTTCAGTGATTTGTCTGCGGCAGAACTCGGTGCTGTAGCCATCCAGGCTGCCCTTGAAAGAGCAGGCTTTTCTGCGGAAAAGCTGGATGAAGTGCTAATGGGTAATGTGATTTCAGCTGGGCAAGGCCAGGCTCCTGCCCGTCAAGCAATGATTAAGGCAGGTATTCCCGTTTCTGTGGGTGCTACCACTATCAATAAAGTCTGTGGTTCTGGTCTAAAGGCAATCACGCTTGCAGCCACAGCGATTCAAGCTGGCCTGGCTAACACATTGATTGCCGGGGGGATGGAATCGATGAGCCAAGTCCCTTACTATGTTCAGCGGGCCAGAACAGGTTTTCGTATGGGGCACCAGCAATTGATAGACGGCATGATTCATGACGGACTCTGGGATCCTTATAACAACTTCCATATGGGCTCTGCTGGTGAATTATGCGCCAGTAAGTATCATTTTAGTCGCCAAGCACAAGATGAATACGCTACGGCCAGTTATCGTAGGGCAATTTCGGCGATAGAATCCGGGGCTTTTAAGGCAGAAATTGCCCCTGTGAGTGTGCCGCAAGGGAAAAAACCGCCCATTGAGATAAGCCAGGATGAACAGCCCTATAAAGACAATATCGAGAAATTACCCAGTCTCAGAGCGGCTTTTCAAAAAGAAAGCGGGACCATTACGGCCGGAAATGCTTCTTCCATTAATGACGGGGCCGCTGCTCTGTTGGTGGTGTCAGAAGCTGCACTGAAAGCCTATCAACTCCAACCGATTGCCAAAATCCAAGGTTTCACAACCCATAGCCAAGAGCCTGAGTGGTTTACCACAGCTCCTGTGGGTGCCATCCAAAAACTATGTCAGCAACAAGGTATCACCCCTGAGGATATTGACCTGTTTGAAATTAACGAAGCCTTCTCAGTGGTTGCGATGGCGGCCATGCAGGAATTGAATATTCCTCATGAGAAGCTGAATGTTAACGGAGGTGCTGTGGCTTTGGGTCACCCCATTGGTGCCAGCGGCGCCCGCATTGTGGTCACGTTGATTCATGCCCTTAGAGCAACAGGCAAAACCCGCGGCATGGTGGGTATCTGCAACGGCGGGGGAGAAGCCGTTGCCATGTTGGTGGAAACGGTTTAAACCCCTAGTAAAAAGGAAAATACATATGGGTGCCTCGCACACACTGGAAAATAATACGGAAAAACAAACTGGACAAGCACCAGCCCCGTCGATTAAAACCATTGCGGTGATTGGTGCCGGGCAAATGGGCCATGGGATTGCCCAAGTGCTAGCCTATCAAGCCGCTCGGTCTGTCATAGTTCAAGATGTGAATCAGGAAGCCTTGGGTAAAGCGGCGAAAGGGATTGAGGCGAGCCTGAGTAAATTTGTGAGTAAGTCCTTACTCACGGAAGAAGAAAAGGCGGCGGTTTTATCACGCATCTGTTTTGAGCCAAATTTGGCCTTGCTACCTCCCGTTGATTTAGTGGTGGAGGCCATTGTTGAGAATGAAGCAGTCAAAAAATCCCTGTTTCAAAATCTAGATGCTCAGATGCCCCCTCATACTATTCTGGCCAGTAATACTTCCAGTATTTCTATCACGCGATTGGCTGCAGCCACAAAGCGGCCAGAGCAGGTGGTCGGCATGCATTTTATGAATCCTGTACCGCTGATGAAGCTGGTGGAGCTCATTCGTGGGGCTCAAACCAGTGATGCTACGTATGCCACTGTTCAACAACTGGCAACAGCGGCGGGTAAAACCACGGTTGTGAGTCGGGATTTTCCGGGATTTATCTCCAACCGGGTACTGATGCCGCTTTTAAATGAGGCTATCTTTGCCCTCTATGAAGGGGTGGCCTCGGCTGAAGATATTGATACTGTCATGAAGCTGGGGATGAATCACCCGATGGGGCCGCTGACCTTGGCTGATTTTATCGGTCTGGATACAGTTCTAGCCATCATGAATGTCTTGTATGAAGGTTTTGCGGACCCCCGGTTTCGCCCTTGCCCACTGCTGAAACAATATGTGGATGCGGGTTATCTCGGTAAAAAATCAGGACGCGGCTTTTTTATCTATGTCTAAAGGGCTGATACTGCTTGGCTGGTTACTTTTGTGCTGGGCCGGATTTCAGTTTTCTCCCGGATTTAGTCAACCTGCAGAAGAAAATAAGCTTCAAACAGCCCAGAGACTTTCTTGTCGTGTTTTTCAGGTTTTTGACGGCGATACATTTTCCTGCGATCTCAATCATGACGGGAAAATACAGTCTCCAGAAGAGCACATTCGTCTGCTGGGGATTAATGCCCCAGAAATGCATTTTTCTGCCAAGCTGAAACGGGCGGCTGGGAAAGAAGTACCCGATTGGGCTTTAACCGAAGATGAATCAGGGGCAAAAGAAGCGCTGGACTTTCTAAAGTTACAGGTACTGCACAAGACGGTCTATTTACAGTGGGATAAGCAGCATCAGGACCGATACGGCCGTTCTTTAGCCTTTGTCTATCTGATGCCTTCGGGGGACGGCCCGTCTCTCAATTTGCAATTGGTTGAGGCTGGGCTGGCTCGGCCCTTATTTTTTCCGCCTAATTTTTTGTTTAAAGAAGAAATTGAGTCGGCCTATTTAAACGCCCTTCAAAGACCTGTTTCCCACAATTGATAATGGCTTTTTTTAAAACCTGTCTGACGATAGACACTTTGTGCCGTTACATTTTCCCTTTCAACATAGAGTCGAAGTGAAGCGAATCCGTGCTGACGAGCATGGGTTTTGAGTTTTTTGAGCAGCTCACCCCAGATACCC
Source organism: uncultured Vampirovibrionales bacterium (assembly GCA_964654525.1). Taxonomy (GTDB): domain Bacteria; phylum Cyanobacteriota; class Vampirovibrionia; order Vampirovibrionales; family Vampirovibrionaceae; genus JAIEMW01. The sequence goes on from CAZZIY010000006.1 coordinate 15,535, forward strand.
CGGCTTCGGTGCTGCGGCCAAACATAAACACTTTGAATCCAACCGTACCAGGTGTTATGCCAGTCACTCCACTCTTGCGTAAGAAGACACATGGCAGAAATTTGGCCTGGAATGTGTCCTTTCCCTTCAGCTTCTGCAACCCAATATTGCCCGTGTGCAGGATGTTCTGCGTGATCGTTCAGTACGCGAGTGATTCCTGCCAGCACTTGCTCAGGGTCAAGTTGCCGGTTTTCTGTCTCCAGTGCCATTGCAAGGGCTCCTGCAAGCAAAGAATCCCGGTCAGCGTAAACGGCAGGACGCACGTGCACAGCGGTCATAGGAGTGAGAGATCCCAGTGAGAGAGAATTTGGTTGAGCAAAGAGAGGGGTAGACCAACCACATTAAAGTAGCAGCCTGAAATACCGCTGATGAGCAAGCTGCCTTTTCCCTGTATGGCATAGGCACCTGCCTTATCCATCGGCTCTTGGGTGGCGATATACTGTTTTATCTCGGTTTCAGAAAGCCGGATCATGCTTACCGCAGAGATGCCTACAGCTGAGTGAACGGTGTTTCGGTGTATCACACAAATCCCTGTTGCCACATGGTGGGTGTTGCCTTGGAGTGTATTTAACATCGCAAAGGCGTCAGCTGTAGATGAGGGCTTGGATAGGATTTTGCCGTTGATTTCCACCAAAGTGTCAGCAGCAATGACAACAGGTTCTATCGAAAGTGGTTCATTCTGTAGCTGTTGCCATACAGCGTGTGCTTTTTTGACGGC
>CAZZIY010000006.1:16391-20474 GCA_964654525.1 uncultured Vampirovibrionales bacterium
TTCGTCAACATTGGGAATCATCACGTCAAATTCCAGCCCTAAACTGCTCAGAAGCTCTCGCCGTCTGGGAGAGCCTGAGGCTAGGACCCAGCGAATATTCTGTGTCGTATCAGTCACGAGAGGAATTCACCTCAGTATCCAAAAAGTAGCGGGTGCCGGTGAGTTCAATGGGTAGAAAGCTCTGCTTGGCTTCAGGATGGTCATGCGTGTAGATATAGCCTTCTCCGTGGCCGTAGGTTTTGGCCCCCTGGTAGTGACTGTCTCGCAAGTGTATCGGCACAGGAAAACTTTTGCCGTGTTGAGTGATGTCGGCCATGGCCTTGTCAACGGCAGTAATACTTTGATTCGATTTGGGCGCTTTGGCTACGTAAAGTGTGGCCTCAGCCAAGGGAATCCGAGCCTCAGGCATACCCAGACGTTCCACTGCTGAGAAAGTGGCTTCTGCCAATACAAGTGCCATGGGATCGGCGAGTCCCACATCCTCACTCGCTGTTACCAGTAAACGGCGGGCAATAAAGCGAGGATCTTCTCCCCCGGCGAGCATTTTGGCTAGCCAGTAAATGGCTGCATCAGGGTCTGAGCCTCTTAGACTTTTTTGGTAAGCAGAGGCGTGATCGTAATGAGCATCACCGTCTCGGTCATAGCTCAAGCGGTTCTGTTGCGCCAGCTGCTCTAGGAAACCGACCTCTAAGGTGGGACCTGGGGCACATTTACTGGCAGTTTCTAGCAAATTCAATGCGCTTCGCCCGTCTCCATTGGCGTAACGCACCAGAAACGCAAGGGCCTCTGGGGTTACTTCAAAGGGCCTCTGGGTGGTTTGAATGTGCTGCACGCCCCGTTTCAGCAGGGCTTGGATTTGATCAGTATTGAGCGCCTCGAATCGAACCAGTAAGAGTCGAGACAGGAGGGCGGGAATCACTTGAAACGAAGGATTCTCGGTTGTTGCTCCAATCAGGGTGATACTGCCTTTTTCTACCCACGGTAAGATGGCATCTTGCTGGGTCTTACTGTAGCGGTGAATCTCGTCAATAAACACCACGGTGGGTTTGCCCGTGAATGATAAATTTTCTTCAGCCTGCTGCACCGCTTCTCGCAGCTCCTTAATCCCAGAGTTAACCGCTGAGAGCTCGATAAAGCCAGCATCGGCACGTCCTGCAATGATTCTGGCCAATGTGGTTTTGCCTACTCCGGGAGGTCCCCAAAAGATCAGAGAGGTGGTTTGTTTTGAGGCTAACAGCTGCCGCAGGGGTTTGTCATGACCAAGGACATCGAGCTGACCGAGAAAATCGTCCAGGGTTTTGGGACGAAGGGCCTCGGCCAGTGGCGTTACTCGATTCTGAGTTGCCAGCATCGAAAGCAAGGGCTGATCAGCAGGTGGTTTCATCAGAGTGATATTCTGACCTGAACGCACTGGCTTTGTAAACAATTCCTTGCTGTTACGTGCCACGGGCCGATGGGTTGTGAATTTCGCGTTACAATAAAGCTAGGCCTTTTGGGCGCTGTTTGACCGAGAGTGACTGCAGAGAGGGGCGTGTAAATCGCCTTGTGACCCCTTTTTTATGATGAGACTCATTCCGCTAAAATTATCACAAGACGGCCAATTTGAAGTGGGCCTTCATACTGAATTGTCAGTGAGTCCAGGTCATATTTGGATGCTGCGTGGGGATGATGATAGTTTTCCAGTCTACGCAAAAGTACTGGCGATGGTTCGACTGAAAAAGTCTCATAAATACCGGGTTCGTTTGCAGGCTTTAAAAGGGGTGCCTCGTTTTTCTCTTAACCGCGCGGAATACCTGGATGAAGATGCGGTTCGCAGTGAGCTGAGTGATTTGCTAAATCCGATAGAATGCCCTTGGTCGGTCCAAGGCAAATTGATGGGTGAGTTAATGCACCTGGACACACTCACCCTGATTCACGGTTCAGCCCACGGGAGTTCGATGGACATTCTGCAAGTGGGGCTGACCTCTCTGATAGAATCATTGCCGGAATCTCAGAAAGTATTGATTGTGGATCCGCACGGTGTCTTCCCCTTGGGAGAGCATGACAAGCATATGCGGCTTTCTATCCAGCAATTGGGTGTTCATCGTTTCTTGGGACTCTTAGAACCCTTGCTGCCTTCGGGCTTGGTCACTGAGGTTTTAAGCTTACTGGGCTCACGTATTCCGATGACTCCTGATTTTATCCCCTTTCGACATTTACTACAGCACGATTTATATGAAGGAAATCCATCTCAGGCTGTCTTGCTCCACTTACTTCATAAGCTTTATGAAGATCAGTTATTTGCTGATCAACCAGAACAAGTGGTGTCCGTCCAGAATTCGATGAAAGAACTGACGCAAGGCGGGGCTCGAATTTTATCTCTGGCCCATATACCTGAATACTGGCGGGCTCCTGTGTACACATTGCTATTAGAAGAGATTTTGACTTGTGATGATCCGATGGTCTTTCCAGTACTGCTTTCGCCAGAGGTTTACGTGGATGATTTTAGGCGCCAAGTGATACGTGCCGGTGAAAAAGGGCTGAATCTTTTGGTGGCAACGAGTGCTCATCCCTTACAGTCAGAAGTCGCCTGGCTATTTGAAGAAGCGGATAACTCCGTGCAAGTTGCCCTCGACGGGTATCAAGGCGATCTCAAGATGGTGGTGGAAGGGGCAATGACTCTTGGCTTCCCCTTGACATGCTACTTTAGAGAGGGGTCAGAAGATCTTTTGCCAGAAGAGACCTCGCCAGAGGGAGTTCACTATCAAGAGATTGAAAACTACCATGCCATGGCGCCCTTTGCCTCAGAAGGGGCGATGGCACAAGCACTTATGCCAGAGCTTGTCGTCCCACTTGAGCCTCTTCAGCCGGAAGAGAGCCCTTCCTCAGTAGAACTCACCCCAGTAGAACTCACCCCCTACCAAGATTTCTTTGACGAGGCAGAAGCCACGATGCCGCCTGAGCCTGGTCCTCGCACTGAACTACCAGAGATTCCCCCGTTGATCACACGCCCTCCAGAAGCATTTACTGACAGTACAACTCTAGAGGACGAGTTTGAATTTGACTTTGGGGAATTTGCCGAAGAGGCTCCTGACCTACAAGAACAGTCTTTGCAAGAACATCCGCAAGAACAGCCGCAAGAGCAGCTTTTGATTGAGATGGCTGACATCTATCAGCCGATGGAAATGATGGCGCAAAGCACGGAATACGACCCAGAGCCTGAGAGGCCAGATCTCTATCAACCAGATGAATCAGATGAATTGCCTCCTATCTATCCGGTACTGGATGACAGTTCAACCTCAAAAAATCTTGGCTTCCAAGTGGGCGACCGGATTATCCACGAAAAATACGGGGATGGTATTGTCGAGCGTCTTTTGCCGATGGACGGACGTTTGACTCTAAAAATAATGTTCACCTCGGTCGGTAAACGCTTGATGGACGCTGATGCTCCTGGATTAAGCCGTCAGTAAATATTACTGAAGCGCTTGAAAAAAACGCTGTAGACACCAATACTTTGGGGTGTTGGGTGATAAGCACACAGCCAGCTCAAGCATTTCACCGCAAGGGCCAGTACCAAAAAGATGATTTCCCATCGAAAGTAAACTTTTGCGGTACATCAATTCAGTGGCAGCCTGATTTTGACTCAGAGGCGACCCATTCAGAAAGAAGCTTTGTAATGCTTTATCAATGGCGGCTTTCGCTTTGTGTAAATGACCGGCTTCTAGCGATTGAAGGGCAGTCTGATAGGACTCCATAAAGGGACGGTCTTTGAGTGGGATGACTCCGAGCGGTTGTGTTTTACGCTGAGCACGCTCGTCCAGTTCTTCATTGCACAGTGTTTTTAGCTCTGAAAGACCTGGGTATTGTGGTGTTTTGTCTGCTGCGTGTTCAATCCACTTAAGTGATACACGCGGCATATCCCGTAGTAGAGCGAAACATGCCAGTTGCAGTGCGATTTGGCTTTGCTGCTCTGGCAAAGGGGCCAAATCCATGGCTTTTTGTAGGGCCGCACAAGCGCCAGAAAGGTCTCCTTTCTCCAAGGCCACCGCCGCCCGGTGTTGAAAAAAACCAAATGACGGGTCAATTCGGTCTGGATTTTCTCCA